>JAILIY010000021.1 GCA_024695025.1 Acholeplasmatales bacterium | reverse complement strand
ATCTACTGCTTCTTTAAGTGTTTGTTGACCATCAGTTACTTCAACTACATTAGCACCTAAAAGCTTCATTCTAGCAACATTTGGTGCTTGTTTTTTAATATCAACCGCACCCATATAAATATCGCATTCTAAGCCAAAATAAGCAGCTGCAGTAGCAAGTGCAACACCGTGTTGACCAGCACCTGTTTCAGCAATTATCTTCTTTTTGCCCATAAATTTGGCAAGAAGGCCTTCACCCATACAGTGATTGATTTTATGAGCACCTGTATGATTTAAATCTTCTCTTTTTAAATATATTTGGGCTCCACCACAATATTTAGATAATCTTTCACAATGATAAACTGGAGTTGGTCTACCTTGAAATTCTTTTCTTATTCTTCTTAATTCATTAATAAATTGTGATGAATGACAAATAGTTTGATAAGCTAAAGTAATTTCTTCAAATGCTGGCTTTAGTTCATCTGGTATATAAGCACCGCCATAATTTTTAAAGAATCCTTTATCGTTAGGATAATTTTTTAAATATGTTTCAAAATCTACATCTTTAATTTTCATTCTAATTTACCTCACAAATATTATTATACTATAAATATTTATAAAATACTAAACAAAAATAAGAAAACCTATTAGATAATCTTAGAAGATAAAAAATGACATCAAAAGATGTCAATTTTTAGAATATATATTAATTGTTTTTAAGTAATTTAGATTGTTAATAGCATCTTCAGAACCTTTGACATTGTAATTAAACTTAATTACAATACCATTTTTAATTATTACTGAAGATCTAACAGTTCCAATTACTTTTTTACCATACATTGTTTTTTCTTTTAATAAGCCTAATTTAGATACATAATCTCTATCTGTATCAGTAAGTAGGCTAAATGGTAAATCATGTTTTAATTTAAATTTATTATGAGATGATACTGTATCTTTCGAGATACCTATAATCTCTGTATTTAATTTTTTAAATTCATCATATAACTGTTTATATCCAAGCGCCTGGCATGTACAGGCACTTGTGTTATCTTTAGAATAAAAATATATGATTAACATCTTATCTTTATAATCATTTAATGATTTATAATTGTTGTTTTCATCTAACAATTTAAAATCCAACATTTTTTCATTTTCTTTTATCATTTGAGTCTCCTATTTAACTGTTTGGTTTTTACCATTTTGTTTACCATAATATAATTTATCATCTGCACGCAATATCCAATCCTCAAGTGATATATCATTATCAAATAATGCAATACCGATTGTGATAGTAGATTTTAATGATTTATTATTATATTTAAAATTGTATTCTTCTATTGATTTTCTTATATTATCTATCTTTTTATATGTATCTTCTATATTTTCATCTATTTTAGATATAATAACAAATTCCTCACCACCCCAACGTGATACAAAATCATCACTTGAGTTTTCTTGAGCTATTTTAGCAATTTGTTTTAGTACATAATCACCACATAGATGTCCATTTTTATCGTTGAATTTTTTAAAATCATCTATATCGAATATAGCAATTAAATAATTATTCTTTTGGTCACCTATTTTATCATAATATTGAGATAGACCAAGCCTATTTGATACATTAGTAAGTTTGTCTGTCATTGAATCATGTTGTATCTTCTTTTCAAGATTTACAGCATGAGTTGTAAGAATATATAAGAATATACATACAAATGAACATGTGATTAATATATGAGTTATATATAATATAGTCTCATATATATCTTTAATTCTAGTATAAGGATCATTATATCTTAGATATAAATATACTATTATGATTAATATTGTATATAATACACCAAATAACATCGGATAAATTCTATTTTTAGGTTTTTGTTTAGAAAAATATGAGGCAAAGAATATTAATGTTGAAAGTCCAATCAAACATAAATGAAAACCACAATTACGTCCTAATAAAAGGGCACCTACAAACATATATAATGCAATCTCAATACCTGTAAGATTAACATATAGAGAATATAATCTATATTTTATTAATATAAACATTAATATATAAAATAATATACTTCCTATATTAATAAATATTAATGGCTTTACACCTAAAGCTAAGAATGCTGTAAAATACAATATATGAGCAATTAAGAATATTAAACAAGAAAAAAACGAAGAAAGTTTTTTTACTTTTTCCTGATCAATAGAAATATTAATATGCATAGTGATCACCACCATCGTTATCTTATATATAAATTATATCAATAAATATTTAATTAATAAAGATATATTTATATACTATTTTAGTTGATAACAAAAAAATGAGACAAAAGTCTCATTAATTAATGCCACGAAATAGTACCCCAAGAGTATCCATCACCGCTCGTTGATTCAGCTTCTTTTTCACTTGATGATGAAGAAGATTCTTTTGAATCAGTGTTAGATGATTCGTTTGTACTAGATGATTCGTTAGTAACTGATGAAACAACACTACTACTTGTTTCACTTAATGTTTCTTTAGTATCACTAGTTTTTGTAACTGATTCAACAGATTTTGTTGTCGATGATGAAATAGATTCATCTTCTGAATCATTTTTATCACTTGAACAAGAAATCATTAATATAAATAATGATATAAAAGTCAAAGATAAAATAATATTTTTTATTTTTTTCATAATACCTCACTAAAACTAAAGGTGGAGAATAAACTCCACCTTAATTTTATTAACTCTTTAAAGATCCACCTGATACACCGGCAGATACGTCATTAACGTTACCTTCACCGCCACCAGAAAGACAAATTATATCATCAACTTGAATTAATTCTTCTTCGATAATTGGTTTTTCATATCTATTCATTACTATAAACCTCCATTAAGCTGCATAAGTTATACTATAAGTTTCAGATGTGAATACTGAACTGTCACTATATGTAATTTCAGCGGTAAAATTAAATACATCATTATTAAATGTTGAATCTAAATTATATACTGAGAAATAGAAATATAATGTATCATCTGCAGCAGTTGCATTATCAAAACCAGTAATTGATGTATAAACATTTTCTACATCAAATTCATGAACTGAATAACCAGTAATTTGAACACTTACTTTAATTGATGTGATATCAGCAAGTGCAACATTTTCTAATTTACCTAAGAATCTTACAGCACCTAATGTTGTATCAGCTGTTGATGTACCTTGAACAGTCGCACCAGAGAATGTAACTGTATCAGCAAATGATTCAACAAAAATACCATAAATATAGAATCTAGAGTCACCTCCGATTACATATGTGTTTCCAGCTGTAACATTAGCAGTTAATTCAAATAAAGTATTTTTCGCAGGTGAAGCTTCTGTTGCAATATAAGAGTTTACATCATATGTTGTTTCACAAATAAAGAAGTTCTTACTATCGCTTCCAGCAGCAGCCCATACTTTTACATATCCATCATATGGAGCAACAAATGTAATAATTCTATCAGTTGATTTTGAGCCATTAGCTTTATTTATACGATATGCAGATCTAGTTCCATCAGGCAAGTTCATTCCAGTATTTTCTTCAACTACAATATCAGTACCTAAATCTACAAAACTAAATATTGTATTATTATAATAAGTTGTACTACCACCACTATAAGCAGTCATATTAGATGAATCAACATAATTTGATAATGTAACTGATTTTCCATATAAATCTATATCACTCACAACAGAATAATTGTCTTCCAACTTAGCAGTACAATCTGAATTTGTATACCATCCATCAAAACCTAAATTAACTAATGTTGGATAATAATCAATAGTATTTCCATCTAATACATATGAATCAGTTTTGTTAAGTGAGCCATCAATATAATAATTAACTGTGTGATAAACAATATCACCATATAAGTCAGTCATTTCAACAGAATAAATTCTACAACCTCTGCCTACATTTGCACTAGGTGAATCTAAATAATATTGACCAGACTCTGTTATTTGATAACTTACACTTTGAGCACTAGTTCCAGTTACAGAATAATAACCTGTATCATCAGTTCCAGTAATTAAAGTTGCTTCAGCAGAAGATGCTTCTAAAACTGCACCAGTTGAATCAGTTACACCAAATCTTGATTCATTACTTGAACCTGTAGAACAAAATTCAACTGTTATTGTTCCAGTTCCGTTGAATGTAACAGAAAGTGCTTTATCTTTAATTTCAATACAATATACTGCACTATTTTTAACTCTTTGTGTTACATTTGAAGTTTCAAGTGTTAAAAATGCATTATTTGTAGCACCAAAAGTTTCTTCAGTAATAACAGCTTTATCTGAACCAACTGTAATCGCACTTAAATCAAGAGAATAATTATCTTGATTAATTTCCGCGTTCACTTTAGTACAAATAGCAAATATTCCTAATGTTAGTACAGATAATATACCAAACATTAATAATTTCATTTTTTTCATTTAACCTTTCTCCTTTCAATGAAAAAATCTATTCTTTGTGTCGAAAAACGTCCGATTTAAACGCTTTCATCATTACAAATTTTATCATATATATAAATATATATCAAGAATTTTTTAAACTTTTTAGAGTTAATACACACTTTAATAAAAATATATAGAAAAACCAATAAATATCTCACTTTTTTTAATGTTTCTTCTATTACAAAAACTTATAATTAGAAATCATATTATAAATTTTATGTATTAAATTATATGTGTGATTTGTCTTTATAAAAAGTTTTTAATGAATTGTTTTACGACAAAACAAAAAATACATATATGTAACAAACGAACATATATGTATTATTGGTTATTTTGATTAATTATTAATATTTTTTTATTTTAGCTTGATACTGTCCAAGAAATACTTGATGTAGAACCTGAGTAAGTTGATACTGAAGACTCTTCAAAATCAGCTTTAACAGTTGCTGTGGCACCATTTTTGCCTGTTGTACCCCACTGGTTAGTTGCTTCACAAAGTAAGAAATATTGTCCACTTGCATAACTAAATGTAGAGCCTGAAATTGTAATTTCAGCTGTAATATTAGTCATATAAATCATTGGTGTTTCTTCTGTTACAGTAATCGTTGTATCAATACAATAAAAATAATCTGTACCTTCTTCACTATCTCCTGATACTGATTGATAAATAAATACGCCACCAGCATCTATTGTATGTGTTGATGAATTTGAATCACTTGTACCTTGTCTATTACCTGTACCTGTACATGTAAAATCACAACCATCTAAATAAGCAGTTGAACCACCCTCAACTACTACTGCTTGTGCACTGTTTGCACTACCAGTTGAATCAATTACTTTAATATAATCTGTTGAATATACTAAAGGAGAGCCAGCACTATTAGTTTGAAGTGTCATATTAGATGCAGTTATAGAACCACCGCCTCTGTCGTTTGCTAAAGATGCGCATGATGCACCTTGTGTTTGAATTTCAACACTATCGGCTACTATCACACCATCATATGTAGTATGAAGTCCACGAGAGCCCGCACTACCTGTTGATGTAATAGTTGAATTTGTAATATTGACTGAACCACTATTAGTTGCCACAACTGCATTTGATCCATTTGATGATGTTGTAATATCACAATATTCAATAGTCGCACTTGATTCACTTCCACTTACAACTATACCTGAATTAATTCCATAAAAATTATAATCATCACCTACTTGGCCACTTGATGCCGCACTTCCTGATTTTGTAACTTCAACATGACTATCATTGGTTCCTTTAATAATTAATTTCCCACCATTAATTACTAAAAATACTACTTGATCACTTGATGATGAAGCACTTTTATATGTACCTTCTGTGATTGTTACAGTTTGTCCATCAATTAAATAAGCTGCATTTATAGTTTTAGTTGTGGTTTGATTACCGTACTTAAAGCTTACAGATGCGCTTCCTGATGAAATTCCTGAAATATCAGTTGATGTTGTACTTTCTTCTGAATCGCTTGAGTTTTTAGTAGTTGAACTAGAATCATTAGTTGTGCTAGCTTTAGAACTACTACTTGAGTCTTTGGATGTAGATGATTCTACTGTTTTAGTTTCGCTTGTGGCATCATCACTACCTTTTGATTTTCCACATGATGCTA
>JAILIY010000171.1 GCA_024695025.1 Acholeplasmatales bacterium | reverse complement strand
CGATAGTGACAGTTAAATCAGGAGAAGCTGAAAAACTAGTGACATTTAGAGTATGGCTAGAGGGCTGGGATGCCGACTGCTTCGATGGCCTATCAAAGAAAATTGATGTCAGATTGGCACTAGGCTCTAAAAGGGTAAACTAAAAAACAAAAGGCAAAATATCATAATTAAAAATATTAAAAAAAGAAAAGGAGAAAAAAGATTATGAAATTAAAAGGTTTAACAAAATTAGCTTTATCTGGTGTAGCTTTAGCTGCAGTTGCTGCTACATTAGGTACATCAACATATGCATGGTATGTTGCAAACTCAAAGGCAGAAGTGTCATCTATTTCTGGCACAAGTAATTCTACAGCATCAGGTAGTTTATTAATTAACAAATTAAAAGTAGATGGATCAAATGTTGCTTCTTTAAATACTGCATGGACTAATAAGATTACTGCTACTGATTTAGCATTTACAAATAGTCCTGCTCTTCAACCTGTTACTAGAGATATGTCATATACTTCTACTAGTGGAAAGACTGGTTGGCATCTAGTAGATGGTAGCGCTGTTTCTGCAGCAAACATTAATAATTATGTTGGATATTTTCTTATTGGTATTAAAACAACAGACGCTAATAAGAAGACTGTTAATATGACATGGGGTATCCAAAATGATACTGTAACACCATTACCTCAAACTGCATATGTTGGTGATGATAAGGGTGCTCCTAGTGGAATTAATGCAGGTGGTTCGTTCACTGAAGATTTCATTTATGCATTGAAGTTTGATTGGCATGTTGAAGAGTTAACAGCGGCAGCAGTTACTTCATATGTTACAAATGGTACTTCTACAACAGCTGAAAGTGTAACAACTACTACTGCTCGTACTGCATATAAAGCTGAATCATTTAAAGGTTTAACATTAGCAACTGCTTATAATGCTGCTAATGGTAATACAGAGGCACCTGCACCAGTATATAAGAATACATTCACTGGTATTAAAAATGACGGTAATGCTCATACATATTACAAAGCATTAAGTGATGATAATCGTGAAAACACTGGTACTGCTGCAGCTCCTGTTTATGGATCTATTATTGGTGGAGAAACAGAAACATCAACTAATTTCGCGGATATTAGCTTTAACTTACCAGATACTACAAAGGAATATGTTCTTGTTGTAAGATACTGGTTAGATGGTGCTGATGAGCAGTGCTTTGATTCATGTATTGGTCAAACATTTACAATGGCTATGAAGTTTGAATCTACAACAACAATAACAGGTTAGTTAAATAGTGACTAGAATATAAGAAGAAAATTGTTTTGGGAGACTTCTAGTCTCCCAATCCAATTAAATATACATAGCTCATCTATATTTAATTGGATAATATAATGAAAGGAGTTGGTAATGTTGAAATTTAAAAGAGTATTCTTTAGTCTATCGTTGTTTGGAGTTTCATTGCTTACAATGGTTGCTACAACATTTGCATGGGTTGGCATTACTTCAAACTCCTTATTTGATGAGTTTTCACTTAATTTGAGAACGGATACAGAGGATAGAGGAGATTATGGTATTCAGTTATCATTAAGTGGCATTTATAGTGATAATCCTAATTATAATACTTTTTCAGATTCTATAGATGGTGCATCGGTTAGAAGACAAATTATGAAGAATTCTGGAAAGTACGTTGGTACAAATCTTGACAAGTATAATGACAATATGATAAATGCATTATTCTCTCAGTATGAAATGGGTCAATGTACTCCAAAAAAGACGACATACCATCAAAATTTATTTGATTCTGATGACGTACAAGTTTTTGAAAATGTAGCTGATGGTTCACTTACTAGTAGCTTTATGTATTTTGATGTATATGCAACTTTGCATGTTATTAATGCTACTGCGAATCCTTCTGCATCCACTTCAAATATTCCATTATTTTTGAGGGAAGGAATATTATCTAGTAATGAAATAGGATCTTGGAAATTAAGTAATGCATATACATATCCTGATACTCCTATGATAATTGATGGTACTCCTAAGCTAAATCCATTTGCAGGACGAACTATTAAAGATACAGTTAGAGTAAATCCAGCGTCTGCTGCTAGGGTTTGTGTTCAAACATTTGAGCCTGTTGATTTGCATTCTATATATCGAAGTGATACAACCGGCCACACAATATACAAATATGATGATGATATCCCATATTATGATTCTACTAATGATGTATATTCTTTCGGAGGAATTCTTCCTACAGAGCATAATATGGCTCAACAACAATTTAAATTATTCCGTCCAGATATTGCCGTACAAGATGTTCCTGATTGGCAGATTAACAGAAAAGATGTCAAGTATGAAGATAAGGATGAGATTGGTCAAATTGTAAGATTGTCTGATGGATTAACTGTTGGTAAGAAAATTAAATTTAGAGTATATTTCTGGTTTGAAGGTTGGGATGCTGATTGCTTCGAAGTAATTGATAGAAGAAGTGTTAATGTAAATTTAGTGTTTTCTAGTAAGGGACCAAATGATATTTAAAATTAAAGAATGTGTTCATATGGGCATGTCCTTTTGTGCAATAGTCAATAGAAAGTAGACAGTTTTATTGACTTGTGCACCTTTTTATATATTTTAAAGTGGATATAACTCGTGTAGAGTAATATCCATTTTCTTTTATTTTTTACATTTGTGCCCAAATGTAATATTATCAAATAAAGGAGATGATTAGTATGTTTAATCAGCAAAAATATATTAATGATTATATAAAGAACAATTATAAAACAATTAAATTAAGAATACGAAAAGATGATAAATTATTAATCAATAAGATTAATAGTGTTAATCACGTAAATCAATATCTAATTGGTTTAATTAAAAAAGATATATATGATAATAGAAAAGAAAATTATATTAATAATGAAATAGTAATCGATTTTAAACTATCAAATACTATGCAGGACTTAGTTGATAAAGCAGAAGAAGCAGATATCTTAGAAGATTATGGTTTATACATGAATTTGGCTGATGCTATTGACACTCGTGCTAAAAATGAAGTATCTAGATATTTAATAACAGAAAGAGAATGGAGAATATTAGTCAGACGATATGAGTCATGATATTACCGTATTAGCAATAAATCTTGTGAAATAATATCAATTCAATCTTGTAAATCATATTTTTAGGTAGTATAATACAAATACAAATATTCAAATATTCTGAATTTTAAGGAGAAAACAACTATGGCTATTTTAAATATTAAATTAGATAATGTGTTATCTTTTTTTGACTTTAATGTTAATTTTTCTTTTCCGAACAAATTAAAAACAAGCATAATCGAAAACGAGAATTTAGAGTATGTTCCTTCTTTTAGATATAAGAAACTAAATATATTTGTAGGATCAAATGCCTCAGGTAAAACATCGTTAATGAAATGTATATGGAGAATATTGTTATTCTTGAATAGAAAAGAAAAAATGGTGTTAGACGAAATAGTTAATAAAAATGACAAGGAATCAAGGATTGAGATTGATTTAGTTGAAGATACTAAAGAAGAACATAAGTTACATAGATATAAAATAATAGTTACTGATAAATCAACAAATTTTACGGTTATGGTATCACATACATTTGTTAATTTATCATCAAATAAGTCTACGAAAGACTCATATGAAAATAAGTTAAAAGAGTTAGATTCATTACAAGATGTATACATGGATTATATTGAATGTTTGAATGACAACAATCCACACTCTGGTTGGAATGTAGTGTTACCAGGAACAGAATATTTGTTTGATAGAATTCATTTTGCTAAACCTAGAAATAATGAAGAACAAAAAGAGTATATAAGTATTTTGAATGATATTTTTAAAACACTTGATCCATCAATTATAAATGTCAAAAAGAGTAAGGATTCAAATGATGCCTATGTATTAGAACATGATTGTGGTGCCAAGATTATTATTCAAGAAGATAATTTATTGTCAGCAATACCGTTATTATCAAGTGGTACTAAATATGGTGTTAATATAGCAAACGTTATATTTGCTATTAAACACCATAATAATGGTATTTATATAATTGATGAACAATTCTCATATGTTAACTCAGATATTGAAGCTGCTATGATATCAACGATGACATCTTTATTAGGTCCAAATGAACAAATATTCTTTACAACGCATAATATGAACATATTAGATTTGGGTTTTCCTTTTCATTCATTCTATTTTATGAAGAAGGAAACTATTGATAAAAAGAAGAGAATTACTATTAATTGTGGTAGCGAAGTTGAAAATAGAAATAACGTATCTCCTAAGACTATAATAGATAATGATATATTTAATACAGCACCAGATGTTAATAAAATATTTAATATCTCGGAAGAGGAATAATCTATGAGTAAAATATATCAATATTTTGTTGAAGGCGAATGTGAAGAAAAATTAATAAACGCCCTAAAGTCAAGACCGATTGAGTATTTGACTTCAGGTAAAGTGATGGTATTTAATTTTACAAATAAATTGATTACAAATCAACGAATTGCAGTATTAAATAGAGATACGACTATTATTCTAGTTTATGATATAGATGTTAATAAAACAGAAATATTAGATAAGAATATTGAGAAGTTAAGAAAATTTGGTTTCACAAAAATATATCATGTTCAATCAATTGATAACTTTGAAGATGAAATAGTATATTCTACAAATCTAAAAAGTATTAATAGTTTATTTGGTACTGTAGGAACAGAAGAATTAAAAAAAGAATTCATACATTCATCTAATATAATTAAGAAATTAGATAGTGTTGATTTTAATAAAGATAAATTGTGGTCAAGAACAAATACAAAAGAACCATTTAAAAAGTATTCGACTAAAGAATCATTAAAAATAATAAGAAATAAATAGTATATTAAAAACGAAAAAGGCGGATGATTTCAATCACCGCCTTTTTCTATGCACTTAAGCACTTTGTATACTACCACTTTAATTTATTTTTACAATTTGTCAATTGCTACCAAAAAAGTTTAGTAACGAAAAAAGCGCCAAGATGAATCTCGACACTTTTTCTGAATGTAATCATCCCTTTTCAATCTTATTTTAGCATTGATGTTTTTGAAATCAATAGTTATTTTTCTTTACATATCATAAAATTAGTTTATAATAGTAAGAAAAAACGATGAAAATCATTATAAAAATAGGCCTAAAGATTGGTCATTTTTTAAATATTTGTTTAATTTGACTAATTAATATGTTAAAATTATATAGAGTTAGTACATTTTTATAAATCTAATGTAATCTCTAAAGAAAGGATTCTGGTTGGTTTATGGAAAATAATAAAAATGAATTAGAAATCGA
>JAILIY010000048.1 GCA_024695025.1 Acholeplasmatales bacterium | reverse complement strand
GCTCCATACGCAGAAGGTATGATATTTGAATATTGGTCAGCAGATGGTGTAAATGAATTTGTTGGTACAAATGATATTACAGCAGAAACAGTTTTACAAGCTATCTATAAAGAAGATGATGGTACAAGTGAAAAGATTGTATTAAATTCACAAATTGGACTTGAAGAATCTGCATATATTGATGTAAAAGAATATACTAACGCAGAGGGATATTCAGTATATGATTCATCAACTAATAATTTAGTTAAATTATCTTCTAAGGATTATTATATAGTAGATAAAGGCGATTATGTAAGAATTTATTTATTTGGCTTAACTCAAGGAAGTCATAAATTCTTAGTATCACCAGTAATTGGTGGTGTGGATGCACAATCATTAGGTTCTCAAGCAACAGTTTCAGTAGAAGCATATGATAGAAGTGGTTATGCATTCTTCAATTATAATGAAGGTGTTGGTGCATATAAAGATGATGGTACACTTAAGGAAAATGCAATCGTATTATATGTAACAGATGAAAATAAAAATAGTATCGAATTGACATATGGTGGTATCACGGTAACTGGTATTGGTAATATCTTAAATTCAGCTGGTCAAGAAACAACTGAAGAAGGCCATGAAGGACAATGTAAAATGACTTCTGATGGCGATACTTATTATGGAAAAGCTAACAGCAACCAAGGTATTATTAAATTATTAGCTCAAAATAATATTCCACTCGTTGTAAGATTTGTTGGTACTGTATCAAGTTCAGGCTTATATGAGCAAGGAGCATTTGACCCAACAAACGATCCATTAATTGATGGTTTAACACATTTTAATAGTTGGGACTGTGGTGGAACATATAAATCAACTGATGGTGACCAAGGTCATATGGCTCGTATGAAAAGTGGTAAAGATATAACACTTGAAGGTGTTGGTTCAGATGCAACATTAGATGGATGGGGAATCCATTTTATGTGTGAAAGTTCAGCTCCTGAATTAGGTAAGAGTTTTGAAGTAAGAAATCTTAAATTTATTAATACACCAGAAGATGCTGTTGGTATGGAAGGTGTACAAGCTGATGGTGCTATTACAGCATCAGTTGAAAGATGTTGGATTCATAATAACGAATTCTATTGTCCTAATATAACAAAAATAACAGATAATGATAAATCACAAGGTGATGGATCTTGTGACTTTAAGCGTGGACAATATTTTACTTGCAGCTATAATTATTTTGAAAAGTGTCATAAAACATGTCTTGTTGGATCATCAGATTCAAGTTTACAATTCAATTTGACATATCATCATAATTTCTTCTATATGTGTGGTTCACGTGGACCTTTAGCTAGACAAGCTAATATCCACATGTATAATAATTTATTCTTTGGACAAACAGATTATGCAATGAATCCGAGAGCAAATGCTTATATTTTCTCTGAATCAAATTTATTCTATGCATGTAAAAATCCAATGAAAATTGATTCTGGTGCAATCAAGAGTTATAATGATATGTTCTCAAGCTATATAGATGCTTGTGATTGTACAGCAGTAACAGATAAGAGTACAACAGTTGCAAACAGCTGTGCATATGGTAGCATTGATTATTCTGCATTTGATACAAATTCGACTCAATCATATATTCCATCAAATGATTATTTCTTAGAAACAGACCATACAGCAATTAGAAAAACTATTCAAGCTAAGACTGGTGTTTCTAAAGGGGCTTTAATATCAGCATCAAATGTAAGTTTGAGTGATATGTCTATATTAGGTTATTTAGGTCTTAGTGCTACAGTAAATGAATTAGAAGTAGGTAAAACAGTTACTCCTGGTAAAATATCTAAATCAATTTATGCATTTAAGATTAGCGAATATGCACAAGCAACTATTGATACTGATGGAGTATTAGTAAATGAAGCAGGTATCAATTTATTAAATGGCAGTGGAACTGTAATTTTAGCTCCTGGAACATATTTTGTTCAAGCATCAACATTCCAACCATATTCTACTAAAACACCATTCTATTTTAAAGATTTTAATGTTAATTCAGTGGAATTAGTAGAATATGATTCTGAAGAATTAAATCAACAACTTATCGCAGAATATGAAACTGCTTATAATGCACTTCCAGAGACAGTAGCATATACTGACGAACATTATAATTTAATTAAGGCATGTATGGATAAATATAATGCATTAGGTGATTTACAATCAAGAATAACAAATTATTCAAATGTTGAAAATAAATTTAACGAGTATCAATCATTAGGTAAAACTTATGTAGAAAACTTAATTTCTGCAATTGGTACAGTTGATGAAAATTCTGGTGATAAGATTACATCTGCAAGACTTGCATACAATACATTAGTATCTAGATGTAGTAGTGTTGTAATTGATAATTATTCAACATTAACTAATGCAGAAAGTGAATTTGAAGCATATGCTGTAACAGCATGTATTAATGCAATTAACGCAATTGGTGAAGTTACACTTGATAGTGAAGATGCAATTTTACAAGCTGAATATATTTATTCAACATTAAATTCAACTCAAAAGACTCAAGTAACTAATTATGAAACATTACAAACTGCACGTGAAACTTACGATAGTTTAGTTGCAGTAAATAATGTTGAAACATTATTAGCAAATGCAAATACATATGAATTATGTGTAGAAGCTAAGGCTTCATATACTGCATTAACTACAGCTCAAAAAGCTAGTGTTGATTCTGATATATTAAAAGCATTTAATGCAAAATATACAGTTTTAGCAATTGATGAAATTTCTGAAACAGTAACTAAGGCTGATAGAGATATAGTTAAGACTGCACGTAGCTTATATGATGCATTAACAACTGAAGAGCAAGCATTAGTTACAAATTATGCTAAATTAACAGCTGCAGAAGAAGTTATGGCAACATTTGCAAG
>JAILIY010000057.1 GCA_024695025.1 Acholeplasmatales bacterium | reverse complement strand
CAAAGTGCTTTAGATGTTAAAGATAAATTAGTTAATTCAGTTCAAAGTGCTTTAACATTAACTGATGTTAAAACAGATTCTCATATTGCAAAATCAAATATTGAAATAATGGATATCAATTTAAGAAGACAAGAAAAGATTATAATAAAAGAAGATACAGTTATCATTTTAGTTCATTACAATAAATGATTAAATAAGATATGCTTTACGGCATATCTTATTTAATGTAATCGTTATCTTTGATACATTAGTAGGATTTATTTTAAATATCGTGTTATAATAATTAAAGTATTTTTAAAAGAATAGAGAGGCTAAAAAATGAAAAAGAAAAAAATATTATTTAGTTTTGCAATAGCAATGGCAAGTGTAGTAGCTTTAACTTCATGTGGTGGAAAATCTAGTAAAGAATCTAATACATCTGCTCAAATTTCAAGTGGTGAGGTTCTTCCTTCTGCCCAATCAAGTGAAACTTCTAAGACAAGTGAAGTTCAATCAAGTCAAGAAGCAACAAGTCAAGAAGCAACAAGTGTAACTGAGAGTACAAGTGAAGCCCAAGCAAGTAGTGAATCATCAAGTGAGTCACAAGCTGATGAAGATTTAATTAATTCTCAACAAATCATCTTTGATGATAATATTTTAGATTTAAATTTTGTAAATGGTAAATTAGATACAATTACATCATTTTTACCAGAATTTTATTATGCTAAAGCTGTATATAAAGATGATAAGATTATAAGATTTGATGTGATATCAGAAAGAGGTACTTATAGCCAAGCTTTTATGAATCAAAATGATCAATTATTTGGTTATCATGTAGTATATGATGATGAGGGTAATCTATATATTTCAGATCCACTTTACAATACTCATGGTAATGAAGTAGTTGTACCATCAGGAGATGTTTTAAAATCTTCACCTACTAACGAAGCTGAAGATATAAGCAAATATAGTAAGGCATTATATAAGATTTCACCTAGTGGTGAAGTAACTACTTTATATTCTCAGAACTATAAAACTGATAAAGATGGTAATATGGTTTTAGATAACTATACATTTGTTTTTGTTAATAGCCAATTAGAAATATTAGGTCCTAATGGAAAAATGGTTTTTAGCGTGGAAAATGGTGTTTATGTTAAACGTGAATATTTAACGGATGGTAACTCTTATAAATTATATAATACAGCTACTATTTCATTTACTGATTCTGGAATCACAATATCATATAATTATGAAGAAGATGATAA
The DNA here is from genome assembly GCA_024695025.1 of Acholeplasmatales bacterium. Lineage (GTDB taxonomy): Bacteria > Bacillota_I > Bacilli_A > Acholeplasmatales > Anaeroplasmataceae > Anaeroplasma. The sequence continues at coordinate 4,457 of JAILIY010000057.1, read as the reverse complement.
GACGATTTATATAACAAATCCAAGTGGTTCATATGAGTATACATATGATGACGATAAAAACATCATTAAAGTAGAAAACAAGAGTGAAAATGCAGTTATTTTAACAAAAAATTATACATATGATAGCTATGGAAATATTTTATCAGAAATATCATATTCAGATAAAAGTGTCATAAAATATAGAAAATGTGAATATACATATCAAGATAATTTAATTTTACAAATGACTGTATCATATTCTACTAATGGTACTGAATATATAGATTCTTACACATGTACATATTCATATTCACCAAATGATAGAACTTATACTGTAGTTGATAGTAATAATATGACTACACAATGTGTTTATGATGCTAATTATAATTTAATTAAAAGTACCACTACTCAAGATAATGATGTAACATACACAGAATATGAATATCAAGGTAGAACAATTTTATCTGAAAATGAATATTATAAAGATGGTGTAAATGATATTCGTACTTCATCAATAGAATATGAATACACTTCAAATTCAGTATATAGTGAATACAAAGATTTTAGTTATGATGGATCTTTAGAAGAATTCAAAAGTGAAGAAGTAGTATATTATGATGAATATACTGAAAGAACTGAAATAAGTTATTCGTACGATTTTGATTCTGAAATCAATGATTATTATATATACGAAGGAGAAAAAACTATTACACAATCTTATTTAGATGGTAGTAAAGAAGATATTTCACATTATACATATGATTCTAGTGTTCAAGATTTTATATTAGATTTAATTGAAAATAAAACTACAACAGCAAATGGTAGTGAAGATAAAGTAATCTATTATTCAAATGGTGAATTTGATGGTGGTAGTCTTGTTTCAATAACATATGCAGATGGAAAAGAAACTAAAAAAACTTATGAATATACTTCACTTCAAACATCAAATTTAAAATCTGTTTATGTTTTTGATAGGGCAACTGTAGATTTACTAGAAGCAACTGTATATAAATATAATGAGGCTGGAAATTATATTGGTGAAGAAAGAAGAGTATATGAAAACGGGGAATGTGTTTCTTATATAGATATCACAATAGAAAAATTAGAAGATTCAACTACGAAAGTTATAACAGTTGAAACTGGAAATAGTAGTGTTGTCACAACTACAACAGAAATAAAAAATACTGATGGTGAAATAATTTCTGGTCATAGAGTTGTTACAGATGGAGAAACAACAACTAACTATATTTATAATACTGAAACTAAAGAATACGTTATAGTAGAAAAATAATTTAAAAGATATGCAATTTTTTGCATATCTTTTCTTTTATGACTATATTTATATTTATAAATATGTTAAAATTTATTCGAGGTATTTTCTTATGAAATTAAAAAATTTTATCACTTTTGAGGGTGGAGAATGTAGTGGTAAAACTACAGTTATAAATGAAATAGTAAAGATGCTTGAAAAAATGAATTATAAATTTATTACAACTAGAGAACCAGGTGGAATTCGTATTGCAGAAGATATCAGAAATATAATTTTAGATGTCAAAAATACTGAGATGACTCCAGAGTGTGAAGCATTATTATATGCTGCAGCTCGTATGCAGCATTTAAAAGAAAAAGTAATACCTAAGGTTAATGAAGGTTATTTAGTTTTATGTGATAGATTTTTAGATTCATCTATAGCATATCAAGGTGTTGCAAGAGGACTTGGTGTTGATAATGTACTAAAAATCAACTCATTTGCCTTAGATTATCTTCCTGATTTGACAATTTTTATTGATGTTAAGCCTGAGGTTGCATTAAAAAGATTAACCTTAAGAGATAAATCAGATAGATTAGATTTAGAGACAATTGATTTCCATAATAATGTTTATAATGGATATCAAGAAGTATTAAAATTATATCCTGACAGAATCAAGGTTATTAATGGTAACCAGCCTTTAGAGGATGTAGTTAATGATTGTAAGAAGGCTATTTTAGAATATATTGGAGAATAATTATGAAGATTTCAAGCGCGGTATCAAGTCAAAAAAATATTTATAATATACTAAAACAAGCAAATGAAAATGATAGACTTTCCCACGCTTATTTATTTTATGGTAATAAAGGTACAGGTAAAAAAGAATTAGCTTACGCGCTTGCTTGTATGATTTATAACAAAGATGATACAAATTTTGAATCAGAAACATCTAAAACAATACTAGAAAACAATCATATGAATGTAGTTTATATTGGGATTATGGAAGATAGAAAGAGTATTGTAAAAGAACAAATTATTTCTTTACAAGAAGAATTTAGTAAAACAAGTCTTGTTGAAGGTGTAAGAATTTATATTGTTGATGGAATTGATACAGCAACTACAAGTGCTCAAAATTCATTGTTAAAGTTTATAGAAGAACCAGTAAATAATACACCTACAATCGGTATATTTATTGCTCAAGAGTTATCTAATGTAGTATCTACAATCCAATCTAGATGTGTAATGTATCATTTTGAGGCTATACCTCAGCCTGTAATGATTGATATACTTAAAAATGAAGGTGTAGATGATTTAGATTCTAGATTATTATCATCATTAACTAACGATAGTGATGAGGCTTTAGTTATTTATGATGATGAAAGATATGAACTAGTTAAAAATTTGTTTTTAGATCTTTTAAATATTAAAAAACAAAACATGGCAATTATCTATTATACTAAGTATTTAGATACCTTTTATGATCAATTTAACTTAGAAATGTTATTAAAATGGGTATTAGTATTTTTAGAGGATTGTTGTAAGGAAAACATAGAAAGTGATAGTTTGATTTTTAGCCCGCTATATGATAAAATTAAATCATATAGATCAAGACACGAAAAAGAGGTTAGAAATAAGCTTGAATTAGTTCTTAATTTATTTGATAAATTAAAATATAACATTACTACAAAGAACATTTTCTTTGAATTAATGAAAGAATTTATATAGTGGTGAATTATGGAAGCGATAAAGGTTCAATTTAAACCGCTCGGAAAAAGATATTATTTCGGGGTTGGGAATTTCCAATTGTCTGATAAAACAAAAGTAGTTGTCAATACTATTAGGGGATATGAATTAGGCTACTGTGTAGGCGAAGTATTTGATTTAAATGAAGTTGACTTAACAAGTGAACTTAAACCTATTGATAGAATTGCAACAGAACAAGATATCAAACAATATGAAAAAAATAAAAGTGAAGAGATAGAGATCGTTTTAAAAACTAAAGAACTAGCTAAACAAAGAAAGCTAGAAATGAAAGTTTTAGAATGCGAATATACATTAGACAAATCAAAACTAATTATTTACTTTGAATCTGAAGTCAGAGTAGATTTTAGAGAATTAGTTAAAGATTTAGCTGATATTTATCATACTAGAATAGAATTAAGACAAGTAGGTCCGAGAGATGGTGCTAAAGTATTTGGTGGCATAGGACCATGTGGATTAATTGTATGTTGTAAAACATTTATTACTGAATTTGCAAATGTTTCTGTTAAGATGTGTAAGAATCAATCATTGTCACTTAATCCAGTAAAGATTAGTGGTAATTGTGGCAAATTATTATGTTGTATAAATTATGAAAATGATATGTATACAGAATTAAGAAAATTTGCCCCAGATATTGGAGATATCGTATCTACAGCAGATGGTGATGCTAAAGTGTTATCTTGTGATGTAATTAATAAAAATGTAAAAGTTAAATACATCGAAGGTGATCAAAAGTTTGGTTACTTTAAATTAGATGATATTAAATTTACTCCATCTATCCATAAGAATAAGGAAAATAATAATGACGATAGTATGTAATGAATTGTTAGGTAGAAAGTTACTAAAGATATATCAGGACCCTGATTATTTTAGTTTCTCAATAGATTCTGTACTGCTCGCATCATTTGCAACTATTAATCCAAATACAAAGCGTGTTTGTGACTTATGTAGTGGTAATGCACCTATTCCTTTGTATTTGACTTTAAGAAGTGAAAAAATTAAAATTGTAGGTGTAGAGGTACAAACTCATTCTTATGATTTAGCAGTCATGTCAATTAATGAAAATAAATTAAATGATAGAATTGAAATTGAAAACGACAATTTAATTGATATCAATAAAAAAATTGGCAATGATTTTGATTTAGTTACATGTAATCCACCTTATTTTAAGGTAGGAGAGCATAATGTAAATCCAAAAGATAGTAAAGCTATCGCAAGGCATGAAATACTTGCAACACTTGATGATATATTAAAAGAAGCATATTCTTTATTGAAATCAAAAGGTAGATTTGCTATGGTACATAGACCTCAAAGATTAATAGAAATACTTGAGACTATGAAAAAGCATAAAATAATGCCTAAAAGAATTAGATTCATTTATCCTAAAAAAGATAAGGAATGTAATCATATCTTAATTGAAGGCATTAAAGATGGTAATGATGGTTCACTTAGAATATTACCACCATTA
>JAILIY010000056.1 GCA_024695025.1 Acholeplasmatales bacterium | reverse complement strand
CAAAGTGCTTTAGATGTTAAAGATAAATTAGTTAATTCAGTTCAAAGTGCTTTAACATTAACTGATGTTAAAACAGATTCTCATATTGCAAAATCAAATATTGAAATAATGGATATCAATTTAAGAAGACAAGAAAAGATTGTAATAAAAGAAGATACAGTTATCATTTTAGTTCATTACAATAAATGATTAAATAAGATATGCTTTACGGCATATCTTTTTTAATGTAATCGTTATCTTTGATACATTAGTAGGATTTATTTTAAATATCGTGTTATAATTATTGATGTATTTTTAAAAGAATAGAGAGGCTAAAAAATGAAAAAGAAAAAAATATTATTTAGTTTTGCAATAGCAATGGCAAGTGTAATTGCCTTAGCATCATGTGACGGAAAATCAAATAAAGAATCAAAGACATCTGCTCAAATTTCAAGTGGTGAGGTTCTTCCTTCTGCCCAATCAAGTGAAACTTCTAAGACAAGTGAAGTTCAATCAAGCGAAGAAGCAAAAAGTCAAGAAGCAACAAGTGTAACTGAGAGTACAAGTGAGGCCCAAGCAAGTAGTGAAACATCTTTAGAATCATCAAGTGAACAAGAAGAACAAGATGTAATTAATTCTCAACAAATCATCTTTGATGATAATATTCTTGATTTAAATTTTGTAAATGGTAAATTAGATACAATTTCATCATATATACCATACTTTTATTATGCTAAAGCTGTATATAAAGATGATAAGATTGTAAGATTTGATGTATTGTCTGAAAAAGGTACATACGAACAAGTTTATATGAATCAAAATGATCAATTATTTGGTTATCAAGTAGTATATGATGCTGATGGCAATTTATATATTTCTGATCCACTTCACAATAATTATGGTAGTGAAAGAGTTAAAGTAAGTAGTAGAGTTTTAAAATCTTCACCTACTAACGAAGCTGAAGATATAAGCAAATATAGTAAGGCATTATATAAGATTTCACCTAGTGGTGAAGTAACTACTTTATATTCTCAAAACTATAAAACTGATAAAGATGGTAATATGGTTTTAGATAACTATACATTTGTTTTTGTTAATAGCCAATTAGAAATATTAGGCCCTAATGGAAAAATGGTTTTTAGCATGGAAGATGGCGTTTATGTTAAACGTGAATATTTAAAGAGTGGTAATTTATATAAATTACACAATACAGAAACTATTACATTTACTGACTCTAAAATCACTGTAGCATATAATTATGAAGAAGATAATAATATAGTATTTATGACAAATTCAAGTGGCTCATATGAATACACATATGATGAAAATAAAAACATTGTTAAATTAGAAAGCAAGAGTGGAGATACAGTTATTGTAACAAGAGATTTTACATATGATAATGATGGAAATATTTTAACAGAAATTGCATATATAGTTAACGGCGTTAAAAAATATCAAAAATATGAAAATACATACCAAGATAATTTGATTTCACAAAAGACTGCATCGTATTCTAATGATGGTACTGAATATACAGTATATGATACAATAACATATTTATATTCACTAAATGATAATACTTATGTAATTAATAATACGGATTACATTACAAAATATGTTTATGATGCTAATTATAATTTAATTAAAAGTATTGTTACCGAAGGTGATGAAGGATCATACACAAATTATGAATATCAAGGTAGAACAATTTTATCTGAAGAAGAATATTATAAAGATGGTGAAAATGATATTCTTACTGCAACAACAACATATGAATACACTTCAAACTCAGTATATATAGAAGACAAGGATTTTAGTTATGATGGATATATAGAAGAAGTCAAAAGTGAAAAAGTAGTATATTATGATAAATATACTGAAAGAACTGAAATAAGTTATTCGTGCGATTTTGATTCTGAAATCAATGATTATTATATATATGAAGGAGAAAAAACTATTACACAATCTTATTTAGATGGTAGTAAAGAAGATATTTCACATTATGTATATGATTCTAATTTAGAAGATTTTGTATTAGATTTTATTGAAAATAAAACTAAAACAGAAAATGGTAGTGAAGATAAAGTAATCTATTATTCAGAAGGTGAATTTGATGAAGGTAGTCTTGTTTCAATAACATATGCAGATGGAAAAGAAACTAAAAAAGAATATAAATATACTTCACTTCAAACATCAAATTTAAAATCTGTTTATGTGATTGATATGGCTACTACAGATTTACTAGAAGCAACTGAATATAGCTATGATGACTCAGGAAAAAATACTGGTTATGAAAAAAGAATATATGAAAATGATACTTGTGTTTCATATACAAATGTCACAATAGAGGAATTAGCAGATTCAACTACTAAAGTTACGACAGTAGAAACTGTAAATAGTAGTGTTGTCACAACTACAACAGAAATTAAAAATACTGATGGTGAAATAATTTCAGGAGAGAGAGTTGTTACAGATGGAGAAACAACAACTAACTATATTTATAATACTGAAACTAAA
>JAILIY010000161.1 GCA_024695025.1 Acholeplasmatales bacterium | reverse complement strand
ATCTAAATAATTCAATTAATTTAATCATTAAGATAACAAGTGGATTCTTTCTATTCATACTATATCTTAAAAAAGAACTTACATTAACAAATGGAGCTAAAGCAACAATACCTTTAATATCTTTATGGTATTTAACAATATTTATTGTTGCGTAAGCACCCCATGAATGACCAACAACATATATATCTTTATCCTTTAATTCTTCATTATTCTTAACATAATTAATAACATAATCAAGTGTTCTAACACTACTACTAATACCTTTTAATTTACCAGTAGATTCATATACACCTATATGATCAAATCCTAAAACCATAAAACCATTTTGACATAAAGTTCCTATTTCTTGCATATAAGCATCCTTACATGCATTCATACCATGAACAAAAACAATGATTTTATTCTCATCATAATTACCATGTGTATAAATATTACCTCTAATAGTTTCATTCTCACATTTAATCTCTATTTTTTTAGAATCTAAATTGTACTCAGAAGCCTCATAATATTTAACTAAAGGTGAAGGTTCAAATCTTGTATTAAATATTTTATTGTATGATTTTAAAACAATTAAAAATAAAATAATATTTAATAAAATTAATAAACCAACAATTCCTAAAATAATATATAAAATAATCATATATCCTCCTTCGAAAAAAGGTAGCTTAATTAAGCTACCAAATTTTTCTTATAAATATCTAATAAACCTTCTAATGTTAAATTCTCTTTAATAGCAATTTGATTCTTACATAAAGGAACAATAACACCAGATAGTCCTCCTGTTGCATAAACAGGAATATCTTTATTATTTATTTCTTCTTTGATTCTATCAATCATACCATCTACTTGACTTGCACTACCATAAATTACACCAGATTGCATACAAGAAATTGTGTTTGTTGCAATAACCTTTTTAGGTTGTGAAAATTCAATATTAGGTAATAATGCAGCATTATTAATTAATGCTTTCATACTAATTGATACACCAGGTGCGATACTAACACCATAGAATGTACTATTTTTAACATAAATGTATTTTGTTGCTGTACCTAAATCTACGATGATTGCTTCTTTACTATAAATCATAGCACCGCTACAATCGCAAATAATATCCGCACCAACAGTTTTAGGATCATCAACCTTTAATTGTATACCTGTTTTAACACCAGGACCTACTATTTTAGAATCTATATTGTAATAGCTCTTAAATAGCTTCTTTAAACAACTTGTTACAACAGGAACAACACTTGAAATAATAACATCATCAAATTTATATAAATCTAGCATTGATTTAATCATAATATAATATTCATCACTAGTTTTATCAGATAATGTTTTAAATCTAAAACTTTTATTAATTTTTTCCATATTAGAAAATGCAAATACAATATTTGAATTTCCTATATCAATTAATAAAATCATATAATCACCATTAATTAAGCATTTACTGTTATTTGTTCTACTTCTACTTCGTCATCAAAAATAAAGTTTTTGAATTCCTTTTGGAATCCTAAATCATTTTGTCTAGTTAATACTTGTACTAAAGTAACTAGAGCTGGAGATAATAATGCACTAACTAAGAATTCAATTAAGAAATTAGTTGTAATTACTGCACTAACAATTCCTGCAAATGTACCACCAAATGGTTCACTGAAGAATAAAACTGCACCAACAATAAATAAACCTGTATTAATAACTGGTACAACTAATGCAGCAACGATAATACCTGCGGCGAATAATACTTTTTTCTTACTTGTTTCAGTTTGCTTCTTAGCAATTCTAGCAAAAAGCTTAAATAATAAGCCTGAAACTAATCCAGCTAAACCTGTCTTTAAAAGACATAATACAATTGTCATACCAACATTAATTGGCATGAATACAGCAATTGTTGAAGGTGCTGCAAGAACGATTCCACCCATTACTAATCCTAAGAATAAACCTGCTAAAGGGCCATATAATATAGCTCCCATTGCGATAGGAATTAGTGCAAGTGTAATACTAACGCTACCAAAAGAAACATAGTTAGATAAGAATTGTAATCCAACTACTAAAGCTGTAAGTGTAGCTAAGCCTACAAGCTTTTTTACGTTTTGACTGTTTGTCATATAAAATTTTCTCCTCTCTTTCTAGGCCACTGTGGGTCCCATAAGCGATTAAATTATATTACTATAGTAATAATAAAACAAGAAAAAAATCATTCATTTATTTAATAAAATAAAAATAACACCGAAAAAACGATATCATTTTACCTTTACGTCATTATTAGAAATGACAATATCTTCTTCTTTTAATTTGAAAATTAGTTTTCCATCATAATAAATATCAATTAAATCATCATTTTTATATTCTTTATTAGGATGATTTACATTAAAAATGAATTCATTATCATACTCTACATCCATCTCAGGTCTATAACCATTAGCTATCAATTCAAGTCTAACATCCATTGATACACATAAATGGAATTCATTATTCAAAATATAAATTTTATTAACATACAATTCTTCAAATTTATAATTATCGTAAAAAAACTTTAATGTCATAATAATCATCCCCTTTATAATTCAATTATACAATAAATAAAAATAAAATCCACTAAAATATTAAATTTAATGAATTTTATTTTGTAAAACTATATAATTTTAAAATATTATTTGATTTTTAGTCTTTTAAAGCTTCAAAATCAATTTGGTTGTCTAAACTTAAATCAATGAACAAATCATTTAAACCAGATTTGATTTTAGACATTTCTTTAACAAACAAATATGCGATAGTTGAAGCACCTTCTAAAACTAAATGAGAATGGTCATCTTTTCCTTCTTTATAATTAGAATATACATTTTCACCAAATATCATATGGAACTTCTTAGATTTTTCTTCACCTAATTTAGTATATAAATCAATTGTTATTTTATTTAAATCAATACATATTTGATTATATTTTTTTGCAAATTCAAGCATAGCCTTAGGATAATCACCATGACTATTTACACATTTACCATTCTCAAATTTATGTCTTGTGATAGATGTTGCGAAAACAATCTCAGCACCTTTTTTATGAACCTCATCCATAAAATATTTTAAATTATCTTGATAAGAACCAAATGGTTCTGTATATCTATTAGGGTCTTGAATCTTTTCATCATTATGACCAAAAGAGCAAATGACATAATCACCTTTTTTTAAATCCTTTAAGATTTTATCAAATCTACCTTCATCAATAAAAGATTTAGTACTTCTACCATTTTCAGCGTGATTAAAGATTAAAACTCCTTCTTTAACAAACAATTCTAATCCTTGACCCCAACCAAATTGTGGATATGAATAATAATTATTAAATTTCATGGTTGAATCACCCATCATATAAATATTAGACATATTATATTCCTCCTAAAAATAAAGGAGAGCAAAGCTCTCCATTTTTTTACTTATATTTTTTTCTTGCCTCTTGACGCTTTTGCTTGCGTACATCACTAGGCTTTAAATAATATTGACGTTTTTTCGCCTCTTGAAGGTTACCAGATCTAGATACATCACGTTTAAATCTACGTAGTGCGTCTTCAATAGATTCTTTTTCACGTACAACAATTTTTGGCATACTAAGCCTCCTTCCAAGGACGAATTCCGGTTGATATTATATCAAATCAATATAATGTTGTAAAGTATTTTTTTATCAATTTTAATAAAAGTTATTATAATAATAAAAATCTTTATTTAAAAGCATTTTTTATTCAATAACATCAACTATTTTTCCATAAATTTCAGTTTTAGTTACATTATCAATAATAACATTTACTTGTTTTTTTAATAGAGATTCATCATATGGTATTAATACCTCTAAGAAATTAGATGTATGACCTATTAAATAATTCTTATATTTTTGTTCAACAATCATATCTAATACTTTACCTTTAAATTTTAAAGCATATTCATATTCTAATTCTTCTGATACTTTAATTAAACGAGACGCTCTATCCTTTTTAACATCTGGTGATACTTGGTTAGGCATCTTAGCTGCCTTTGTTCCACCTCTTACTGAATATGGGAATACATGTAATTTAGTTAAACCACATTCACGTGCTAAATTAATTGTATCTTGGAAATCTTCTTCAGTTTCACCAGGGAAACCAACAATGATATCAGTTGAGATTGCTATATCAGGTCTAGCTTCTCTAATTAATTCTATTTTCTTTTTATAATAATCTCTATCATAATGTCTTCCCATAGCTTTTAAAACATTATTCGAACCTGCTTGCATAGGTAAATGAAAATGATTTGCTAGAACATCTGATTCTTTTAACATTTCAATATATTCTGAATCAATTTCATTTGGTTCGATAGATGATAATCTTAATCTTTTTAATCTAGGTACTTCATTTATAATTTTTTTAACTAATTTAGATAAATTGTATGTTTCACCACTAAGTTCATCTTTATATAAACCTGTATGAATACCAGATAAAACAACTTCCTTATAACCCTGATTAGTAATATCTTGTAATTCTTTAATTACTTCATTAACACTTTTACATCTAACTGGGCCTCTAGCATAAGGAATAATACAATATGTACAGAAAAAATTACAACCATCCTCAATTTTAACAAAGGCTCTTGTATGATCATAAGTTGTAACACCTAATTTTTCATATTCTTTTTCTTTTAATATATCTTTAATTTCAATATATTTATCAGTTGTTTTTCCTTCTAATCTTTCGATTACCTTATCGATAACAATCATTTTATTGCCATTACCGATTAATACATCTATTCCATCTAAGGTTTTCGCTTCTTCATTTGTTTGAGCATAACAACCCATTACACAAATAATCGCATTAGGATTCATCTTAATACATTTTCTAATCATTTTACGACTTTTCGCATCAGCCATATTAGTTACACTACATGTATTAATAATATATGCATCACATAAATCTTCTGCCTCAACTGTTTCATATCCCCTTTTTTGGAATTCTTCTTTAATGGCATTTGATTCATAAATATTAACTTTACAACCTAAGGTTATAAAACCAATCTTTTTCATTTTAAAAGCTCCATTTCATAGCTAATCGCTGACATACAGTAAAATACAGCAGTTTCAGTTCTTAAGATTCTTGGGCCTAATCCACAAGGAATAAATCCTAATTTATTTAAATATTCAACCTCAGATGAATCAATTCCACCTTCTGGTCCAATAACTATAGCAACTTTATCATTAGGCTTTAAATTAGAAATTATATTTTTAAAATTTGATTTTTCAAATTCTTTAGCTGATTCTTCATAACAATAAATCTTATAATCAAATTTAGAAAAATCTATTTTCTTTAATTCGATTATATCAACTACCTTTGGTATATATGTTCTATATGATTGTTCTGAAGCTTCTTTAGCTATTTTATTGAATCTAACCAATTTAGATTCTTTTTTCTTTTCTTCTAACTTAAATACGCTTCTTTTCATTAATGTTGGATAAAATTCATATACACCTAATTCAGTTCCGTGTTTAATAATATCATCAAGCTTTTCACCTTTAGGATAACCTTGGAATATACTAACAAAAACCGGCAACTCCATATTACCGGTTTTTTCATCTATTATTTCAAATGTAACCTTATTAAAATCTAATGATTTAATACTAGCTAAATAGGTTTTATTTTGATCACTAACTAATATTTTATCACCGATTTTAGATCTCATTACTTTAGTAATATGAAAAGCATCATCACCATCAATTACTAAAGCTTCAAGATTCTCATGTGAAATAAAATATTTTTGCATTATTGTTGATCCTTATATTTCTTGTATTTAATAGAAATTAATACTAAAAGTGGAATCATAATAAATACACCAATGATTAGTGGTGCAGAATAATAAATAGCTGAGTTAACTACACCAAAGAAATCACCACTTGCAGTAATTAAATTATAAACAAAATTAAATAATGTAATTGCGATTAAAACAAAGAATGTAATAAATGAAGTTTTATATAAAACTGAAATCTTTGTTCTAATATTGTTTTTAGCAGCGTGACATACTGCCTTATATGTTTCTTCATCCATTTGTTCAACAAATAAACAATCATAAGCATAAGGCTTCATTGCTCTATTTTCATCAACATCACCTTTATTGTTTTCAACTAATGGACAAACAAATACTAAAGCTAATGTTTCTTTATTTTGATATAATTCATATCTACCTTTAAACTTCTTAGCTTGCTTAATATATATATAATCATTGAAATCTATAGTAGTTACTTCTTCTTGAGAAAAACAACCAAATTCAACTAAATTCTTAGCTCTTTCTGTAGCTTCTCTATCATTTTCAGCTAATAATAGTTTTTCATATTCCTTTAATTCTTTTTCATCACTTTTAACTTTTTCTACTTGTTCGATTTCTTCTAATCCTTCAAATTGATTTTGTTCCATAATAAAAATCCTCCATAAAAACTCAAAAATATTATATCAAAGATTAAAATCTATTTCAATTTATATTTAATTTATAAAATTAAAAGTCTCTTAAATTAATAAGAGACTCTATAAATATTATTTGAATAAACTCTTAAATCTTTCCCATGGAGATTTAGAAGATTTTTTCTCAATATTACCTAATTCTTCAATAAGCTTCTTTTCCTCAGCTGTAAGTGAAGTAGGAACTTCAATATTACAAATAACATATTGATCACCACGAGATGAACCACCCTTAGGATTCTTAGTTCCTCTACCACGTAATCTTAATTTAGTTCCAGGTTGAGTACCTGCTGGAATCTTAACATTAACATTACCATCAATAGTAGGAACCTCAATACTATCACCTAAAGCAGCTTGAGTATAAGATAGTGGAATAGTTAAATAGATATCTTGACCATCACGCTTGAATTGTTTATGTTCTCCACATTGGAATGTGATATATAAATCACCATTAGGTCCACCATTAATACCAGTACCACCATAGCCTTCCATACGTAGGCTCATACCAGTTTGCATACCTGCAGGGATTGTAATTTCAACATCCTTAGTTCTCTTAACTCTACCACGGCCATTACATTCTGGACATTTCTTAGTAATAACTTTTCCTCTACCATTACAATCAGGACAATTTGTTTCTACATTTGTATAACCAAAAATAGATTGTTGACGCATAATAACTCTACCACGGCCACCACATTTAGGACATGTTTTAATATCATCTTTAGATGCAGCACCAGAGCCACCACAATGAATACATTCATCATCAACTGTTAAACGAATCTTCTTTTTACATCCATAAACAGCTTCCTCAAATGTAATAGACATTTGTTTTTCAATATCTTGACCTTGTCTTGGAGAATTAGATGATCTTCTACCACCACCAAAGAATTGATTGATGATATCTTCAAATCCACCGAAGCCAGCACCGCCAAAGCCACCTGCTCCGCCACCAAATCCTTGAGTAGGATCATCAAAGCCATATTGATCATATCTTGCCTTCTTATCAGGATCAGACAATGTATCATATGCCTCATTAATTTCCTTGAATTTCTCTTCAGCTCCAGGCTCTTTATTAATATCAGGGTGATATTTTTTTGCTAATTGTCTATATGCTTTTTTTATTTCATCATCTGAGGCACCTTTTTGTAATCCTAATACCTCATAATAATCTCTCTTATTAGCCATAAAGGGCTCCTTTCTTACGCAATATAAAGGGCACGAGGCCCTTTAATGTGCATATTAATATTATTGAACGTCTGAGAAATCAGCGTCTACTGTATCTGAACCATTAGGTCCACTTTGGTTAGTGTTTCCACCATTATTGTTGTTATTGCCTTGGTTAGCTTCTTGAGCTTGTTGATAAGCCTTAGTTGCAATACCTTGAGCAACCTTTTCTAATTCTTCTTTCTTTGTACGAATTTGATTTAAATCCTTAGAATCAATAGCCTTTTGTAATTCTTCACATAAAGCTTCAGCTTGTTTCTTTTCATTTTCATCAACATTCTTTAAGTCATTTAATGCTTTCTTAGTTTGGAAGATTAATTGGTTAGCTTCATTAATTAAATCAGCTTCTTCCTTACGAGCCTTATCAGCTTCAGCATTTTCTTCAGCCTCTTTTACCATACGGTTGATTTCATCTTCTGATAAACCACTACCACCTTGGATAGTAATCTTTTGTTCTTTACCTGTACCTAAGTTCTTAGCTGATACATTAACGATACCGTTAGCATCAATATCGAACTTAACTTCGATTTGAGGAACACCTCTTGGCGCAGCAGGAATATCACCTAATTGGAATCTACCTAATGTCTTGTTATCTGCAGCCATTGGTCTTTCACCTTGTAATACATGGATATCAACAGCAGGTTGATTATCAGCTGCAGTTGAGAATACTTGGCTCTTAGAACAAGGAATTGTAGTATTTCTATCAATTAATTTAGTAAATACACCACCTAAAGTTTCGATACCTAATGAAAGTGGAGTAACATCTAGTAATAATACATCCTTAACATCACCAGTTAATACACCACCTTGAATTGCAGCACCCATAGCTACAACTTCATCAGGGTTAACACTCTTATTTGGTTCTTTAGCTAATTCTTTCTTAACTAATTCTTGAACAGCTGGAATACGAGTTGAACCACCAACTAATAATACTTGGTCAAGATCCTTTGGAGTTAATTTAGCATCCTTTAATGCACGTCTAACTGGTCCTAAGCATCTTTCAACTAAATGAGCTGTTAATTCATCAAATTTAGTACGAGATAATGTTTTATTTAAATGTAATGGGCCTGCAGTTGGACTCATAGAAATGAATGGTAATTGAATTTCAACTGATGTAACACCACTTAAATCCTTCTTAGCCTTTTCAGCTGCATCCTTTAATCTTTGAAGTGCCATCTTATCATTTGATAAATCAACACCAGATTCCTTCTTGAATTCTTGAACTAACCAGTCCATGATTGCCTTATCGAAGTCATCTCCACCTAATACATTATCACCAGCAGTTGATAATACTTCAAATGTACCATCAGCAAGTGATAAGATACTAACATCGAATGTACCACCACCAAGGTCGAATACTAATACTGTTTGTTCCTTATCAGTCTTATCAATACCATAAGCTAAAGCTGCTGCAGTTGGTTCATTGATGATACGAAGTACATCAAGACCTGCAATTTTACCTGCATCCTTAGTTGCTTGACGTTGTGCGTCATTGAAATATGCAGGAACTGTGATAACTGCCTTATCAACAGTTTCACCTAAATAGCTTTCAGCTGTCTTCTTTAAGTTTTGTAAAATCATAGCAGATATTTCTTGTGGAGTATATTTTTTTCCATTAATATCTACTCTATATGAGTTATCACCCATATGACGTTTAATAGATGAAACTGTATTTGGGTTTGTGATAGCTTGACGCTTTGCAACATCACCAACTTGAATTTCATCACCCTTGAATGCAACTACAGATGGAGTAGTTCTTACACCTTCTGCATTTGTAATAACTTTTGCTTCTTGTGCTTCCATAACTGAAACGCATGAATTTGTTGTACCTAAGTCGATACCAATAACTTTATTTGATGCCATAATTAATCATTCTCCTCTTTTTTATCATCATTTGCTTCTTCTTTTGGCTTTGTATTAACTGTTACCATAGCTGGTCTTAATACTCTGTCTTTATACATGTAACCCTGTTGCATAACGCTTAAAACTGTATTAAGTGGTTTATCAGGATTATAATCAACACTTACTGCTTGCATTACCTTTGGATCAAATTCTTTACCAAGTGATTCAATTAATGCTAAGCCTTCATTTTTTAATATATCAACTAATTGATTTGCAATCATTTGAAAACCAATTTGATAATTTCTAACTTCATCATTTGCAGCTGGCATATTAACTATTTGAGTTAACATATCAACTGGTTGAACAAGCTCACCTACAACCTTTTGAGATGCATATTTTCTATCTTTTACTGCAGACTCATTTAATCTCTTTTTAGTATTTTCCATTTCTGCAAATACTTTAAGATATTCATTTTTAAGATTTGCAAGTTCTGCCTTTAGTTCTTCATTTTCTTTTTCAAGCTTAGATTTTTTATCTTTAGCTTCTTTTTTCTTTTCTTTTTTAGATTGTTCTTTATTTTCTACTTCATCTGTAGCATCTACTTCTTCATTTTCTAAATCTTTAGAAGTTTCTTCTACATCTTCAATATCTTTTTCCTTATTCTCTTCCAAATTTAACTACCTACCTTTTATCTAATTTAACCATTGATTTAGCAACATATTCAATTAGAGGAATAGTAGCTCGATAATTCATTCTTGTAGGTCCTATCATTAAAATAGTTCCATTATCATTATCATTAATAAAATATGGAATAGATACAACTGCACACTCACTTAAACCTTCGCTTAAGTTTTCTTTACCAATCTTAACCTTAAGACCAGTATTCAAATCTGTAATCATATCATTTAATTCCTCATTATCAATGGCACTTATTAATTTTTGCATTTTTTGATAATCTTGGAATTCAGGTTGATTTAATAATTTAGATAAGCCAGCATCGTACGTCTTACCGTGTAAGAATCTTTCGAATGCCTTAATCATAAAGTTTAAGATATCATCCTGAAAATCTACCATTTGTCTAATTCTTGGCTTTGCAGCCTCACGTGATAAAATGTCTCTAATATCATATATTGAATGGCCATACATAGCACCATCAAACATATCTATAAGACGCATTAAATCATCCATCTTATATCCCTTTGGAATATAAATCTTTTGATGTTGAACATCACCTGAGTCAGTTACAATTAGTAATACTGCTTCATTGTCCTTAAGTGGTACAATTTCAAGTCTTAAAACTTTTGCACTATCACTTGTAGAACCAACCATTGAAACATAATAACCAGTTAAGTTACTAATTAAATCTACAATCTTTTTTGATGCATCTTCTTTTGTGATATATGGATTATCAAATATTTCATCAACATATTTATAAAAATCAGCTACTGCATCATCTCTTATAAATAAGTGTTCCATATAATATCTATATCCTACATCAGAAGGAATGCGTCCTGAGGAAGTATGAGTCTTTTTTAAATAACCAGTTTCTTCTAGTTCTTGCATCTCATTTCGTAGTGTTGCACTAGAAAATGCAAGATACGGTTTTTCAGTTAATGCTTTTGAACCAACAGGTTCTTGACTTGTAATATAATCCTCAATGATTGCCTTAAGAATTAATTTCTGTCTATCTGTTAACATCATATCACCTCGATTTAGCACTATCCATTATCAAGTGCAATTATATTATAGGTCAATCGTTTAGCACTGTCAAGCAAAAAGTGCTAAAATTATAAACAAGTAATTGTTTTATTTATTTTTTAATAAATAAGTAAAGAAAAAGACGCTTGTCTTTTATGACAAACGTCTTATAACCTTATATAATTAGTTATTGAAGCTTGTTCGGCAAAAATAGTTTGTTTTCAAACTCTATAAAAAAAGTTTCAGCTTTTTGCTGAAACTTAATATGTTAAAGTAAAACAATATTATTTTTCTTTAGTAATTCTAAATCTTCATCACTCCATACAGATGCTTGAACTTCACCAATATGTGCTTTTCTCAATATGAACATACATAATCTTGATTGACCAACACCACCACCGATTGTAAGTGGTATTCTACCATTAATTACATCTTGTACATATGGATTTTCTAATTTGAATTCCTCTTTCTTTTCTTTTAATTGAGATACAATTGATTTTTCATCAACTCTTATACCCATAGAAGATATTTCAAATGCTATATCTAATACATCATAATATAATAATATATCACCATTTAAATCCCAATCGTCGTAGTCGGCAGCTCTACCATCATGTGGTTGACCACTTTTAAGCTTTCCACCTATTTGCATCAAGAAAACAGCTTTATATTTTTTAACAATTTCTTTTTCTCTTTTTGCTGGTTCTAAATCAGGATACATATTTTCTAATTCTTGAGTCGTAATAAAAGTAATTTTTTCAGGTAATTCAGTATATAATTTAGGGAATTGATGAGCTACTTTTTGTTCCAATGTCTTAATAACATCATAAATAGTTTCAACAGTCTTCTTTAAATAATTGACATTTCTATCTTCTCTATTAATTATCTTTTCCCAGTCCCATTGATCAACATATGCTGAATGCATAGTATCTAAATCTTCATCACGTCTAATGGCGTTCATATCAGTATATAAACCAGTATGAGGTACAAAACCATATCTACCTAATGCATTTCTTTTCCATTTTGCAAGAGATTGAACAATTTCAACTTTATCAGGGATATTTTTAATATCGAAATCTACTCTTCTTTCATATCCATTAAGATTATCATTTAAACCTGTCTTAGGGAATACAAAAAGTGGAGCAGATACACGTGTTAAATGTAATTTTTCTGCAAGTTCATGTTCAAATGTATCCTTTACAAATTTAATAGCTACTTCAGTATCTAATAAATTTAAGATTGGCTTATAATTTTTAGGTATAATTATATTTTTCATATTAAAACCTCCATAACGACAACACTATTCTATCACATCACTACTATAAAATAAAGATTTTTTATAATAAAATTCAATAAAATTGCATATTTTTAAATAAATATTCAATAAAATTCGATTTTTTAATAGAATATTTAATAATTATTCTTCTAAAACACTAATTTTCTTCTCATATTTGATGTTGTCATTAAAGGCAACATTAAACAGACTGAAGCTATTTTTATCTTTAATATCTTTTTTAATATAACATTTAGTTAATTTTTCACCATAACCTAATTGTTTAATTTTCTTTAGACTATAATAATCTGAATAATAATTTCTAACAAAATATGCCAAAGTTAAAACAATTGTAGAAATACTAGTCAAAATATTATATAAGACTACTAATACCATACCTACATATCTTTTAGGATTAGTTGATGTCTTGTGAATAATTAAATTGATAATGTAGTCAACTATCCACGCAACGATATAAAATGGAATAAATAAAACAGTAATAATTAATTTAAATAGTGGATTACCATTTAATACTAAATTACGCATCAAACCATTTCCGTATTTAATATTAATTAATTCTTTTAAAATCATAGCTTCTATAGAATCTTTATTTAATTTTAAAAGACCTTCTGTCACTACTATTGTTGACATACCAATTGCGTAACAATTAATATCTTCTGTTTTCATTAAAGCTAAATCAATGTTTTTATATTTTTTGCCAGAAGCTTTAATTGCGTTATCTAATATATCATAATATTTTTTGTTATCTTTGTCTTTTATTAATCTTTCTAGACTATTTTGATTTAGTATCAATACATCACCAACAAATGTTTCAAGTAATAAAGATAATATTATATAAAACGCAACTACAATTAATAAGAATGTAAAAAATTGATTTGGCCATATTAAATATATGAAACCTGATAATATTAATATATCTATTAAAATATTAAATAATATACCGATTATTAATATCCAATTTTTAGGATTTAATATCGCTTTAAAATAATATAATAAACTCATACTTACCTCATTATATAAGGATTATTTTCTTTTTCATCTAAAATAGTTGTATAAGCATCATGACCAGGATATACAACTGTTTCAAGTGGTAAATTATTAACCAAATAATTTAGGCTTTTTTGCATATCAGAAACACTTCCATTAGGAAAATCACATCTACCACATGTTCCTCTAAATAAAGTATCACCTGAAAATAATTTATTTTCTATTAAAAAACATACAGAACCATTAGTATGACCAGGTGTATATAATACTTTAATTTTTAGTCCAATTAAATTAAATTCATCACCATGATTTACTTTTCTTATATCAAGCATTCCTTCATTATATGGACATACACGTCCAAACATGTTATATAGTGATGCTTCTGAATCAAAAAAATTATCATATTCTTTAGTGTGCATATATACTGGCACATCTAAAAAATATTGAATGCCATCCATATGATCAATATGGGCATGTGTTAAAAGGATTGCTTTAACATCATATTTAGATTTTACATGGTCGACAACTTTTTTATACCCAAGACCTGGGTCAATTAAAATACATTCATTATTATCGTTAGATATAATATATGTATTAGTGAATAAGCTGCCTACTGTATAAGATTCTACATTCATAATAAACACCCGATTAGAATTATACCATAAATAAAATTAAAAATAATAAAAAAAAGCTATTTTTAAATAGCTTTCAGACTGTTGACAAACTCGTAAATGAGTAAATCAACAGTCTTTTATTTTACTCTAGTTTTATGTGGATAAGTATTTCTGGGTTTTATATTATATCTATGATATAATATAATTATAGGAAGAGTGATATTTATGATGACTAGAAATAATAATATTGGTAATTTTGAAATGATTTTTGATACTTTAGAGGATTTAGTTCCTGTTAACCATCCTGTTAGAATGTATGATTCTGCTATAGATTGGAAATTTATTTATCCTCTTGTTGAAAATCTTTATTCTAGTACTGGTAAACCTTCAATTGATCCAATTGTATTATTTAAAATGGTATTCATTAATTATATTGATGGTATTCATTCTTTAAGAAAAACATGTGAAAGGTGTAATACTGATGTTGCTTATAGATGGTTTTTAAGAATTAATTTTTCTGATAAAGTTCCTGATCACTCTACTTTCTCTCAAAACCTTAGAAGAAAATTTTTAGAAACTAATTTGTTTAAAAATATTTTTACTGAGATTATT
>JAILIY010000135.1 GCA_024695025.1 Acholeplasmatales bacterium | reverse complement strand
GTAAAGCAGGGATTAGTTAAAGTTGATAGCGTAATAAATGGTTTATATAGATATAACGCTGATAGTGTTTATGCTTTATTGACAAATTACAAGAGTGAATCAAATATATGCTTACAAAATGAAACTAACATATTATAATTACTTTGTGCAGGGTAATACCAATATGTCGAGAGACAGCAAGCTTTAGCATAAATGTTACACAAAAAGTAGCGAAATGAAAGAAGACCTGCAAAGGTCTTTTTTTGTTGTCTAGGCAGCCGGCCAGATTCGAATCAGCGCGTGAGTGCGTACGTGCGTTATAGAAGGCTAGACGACAGAGATTGAAAGCACAAAAATGACAGGGGTTAGAAATTGGCTTGATGGGTGTGGTAAGATGAACTGGCCTTCCGCTAGCCGACCGCGTCATTTTTGTGCTATCGAGCTATGGCGTTAGACATAGTGAGATAGGACATATTGATAAAAAAATACAAATTTAATATATAAAATGTATTATTTCTTGTTACCTTGCTTAAAAAAATACAAATTTAGTTTTAAAAAAAATACAAATTCTAAATGAAAATGTATTAAAAGGAGGACCAATGAGAAATATTAATACAAGAACTAAGACTTTAAAGAAAAAACTAAATAAATGCAAAACCATATTTTATGCATATAATGAGCTTCAGTTTAAATATGGAAATTTATTGGACGAAAAAGATAATGTTTCTGAATTTAAATGTAATGTTAAAATCAATTGTTCATTAGGTGATAACTATACTACAGATTTTTATATTATTAATAAAGATGGTTCAATAACAATTAGGGAATGTGTCTATAGAAATAAATTAAATAAACCATTAACTGCTAAGATGTTAGATTCAAGTAGAAACTATTGGTTATCTAAAGGTATCAAGAATTGGGGAATAGTCATAAATGAAGAAGAATGATTTATTTAAAAAGAATGGAATCATTTATAGAATTCTTTTTTTAGATGATCCTAGAGTGTTATTGATTGATTGCTTTAAGAAATCTTTTCCTAAGTGGTTTTATAATGAATTTTTAGATAATATTATTTTAGTTACTGAAGATGAATTATTAAAAGAAACTGGTGTTGAATTATTTGAATTAACAAATGAAGAACAAGCAGAAGCTCAAAGAATATGGAAAACCATAGCTAACATTGTTTTAGTCATTCATAAGGATACTGAAAGAAGAATTATATTTAAAGCCTGCTGTGATGAGTATCATTTAAGCAAAGATACTATTAGATATAGATTATGTAATTATCTAACATACCAAACTATAGCAATATTTATTAAAAGAAATAAGAATAATAAAGAATTATCAAATGATGAAAAGAATTTTAGATGGGCGTTGAATAAGTATTATTATAATGGACTTCAATTATCAGCAGCTGAATGTTATAGAAGGATGCTTAAAGATAGATACTGCGATTCAGAAGGAAATCTTTTAGATAATATTCCAACCTTAAGAAGATTTAGATTTTATCTTAATAAAACTATGAATAAAGAAAATTTAATAATCTCTAGAAATGGTAAAGGTGATTACATGAGAAATCACAGAGTGTTACTAGGCGAAGGTGTTCGTGAGTTTTGCCCTATGATTGGATATGGAATGATGGATTCAACCATTTGTGATATTTTTCTAGTGAATGAAAAAAATGAATTATTAGGTCGTCCTGTTATGACAGCATGTGTCGATGGTTATTCATCTATGTGCTTAGGTTATTCACTTGGTTGGGAAGGTGGAATCAATTCTTTAAAATTATTAATCAATAGTATTATTAGTGATAAAGTTGAGTTATGTAATAGATTTGGTATTGATATTAGTGTTGATGATTGGAATTGTAATAAACTACCATTTAAACTAATAACTGATAGAGGAAGAGAATACATTGGCGATACATTTTCACAACTTACTGATTTAGGAATTGAAATGATTAACCTGCCACCTTATAGACCAGAACTTAAAGGAATGGTTGAGAAGTTTTTTGATATCATTCAAGGTTATTTCAAAAAAGAACTAGCTTCTAAAGGTGTTATCTTTGAAGACTATCAAGAACGTGGTGGAATAGATTATAGAAAGAAAGCATGTTTAACATTAGATGATTTTGAAAAAATAGTTATTCTATGTATTATTCAATATAACACTAAGAGAATAATTGATTTACCTTATGATAAGTTAGATGTTGAACCATTTGCTAATACTTTATGGAATAGTTGCTTAGAAGATTATAAAAATAATTTAATTAGTGTTGATAGTGAATTAATTAAAATGACATTGCTTCCAAGAACTGTAGGCCAGTTTAAAAGAAATGGATTGATAGTCAATGGATTAAGATATAAAAATTATGATTATAAAAATAAATTCCTGTCTGGTGGAAATGCAGTTGTTGCATATGATCCTGATAATGTTGGTAAGGTTTGGTTATATGAAAATAGTTCATATATTCAATTTGATTTAATCGAAAAATTCTTTGATGATATGGATTTGGAAAAGGTCAAAGACTATAAAGATATTAAAAAGAACAACGAAAAGTCTGCAGAGAGAAAATCAATTCAAGGGATTATCGATTTATCTAGAGATATTGAATTAGTAGCAAGTAGTTCTAATCAAATAGAAGTTGATATTAAAAATGTAAGACTTCATAGAGATACAGAAATCAAGAAAGGAAGGAACTAGCAGTGAGAAATCAATTAAATAAATATCTTAGTGGTAATGAATTAGTAAATGAATTGACAGTGCTTCCTGAGTATAAAGAAGGTTTAACTGAAGTACCTGAAAGATTATTAGCTTTATTAGATTTATATTTAATTTATATTCCTTCAAAAACAACTATTGATATATATAATCGACTTTATATGAGTCTTTTGAATAGTCTTGATAAGAAATCAACCATGGAAGAAATAAAGGCTTTAAATGAGAATTATTTAGTTAGTAAAGGTTTAAAAAGATATGGGATAATAGGTGGATTAGAATCATTTAAGATTACAGGAACTGCCGGTCTTGGTAAAACATCTAGTGTTCAGAGATGCATCGATATAATAACAGGTAATAAGATTTTAATTAATAAAAATCCATATAGAGAAGTAATTCCAATCCTGTTTGTTGAATGTGTAGCTGATGGTAGTTTTAAGAGTTTATTATTTATGATTCTTAAAGAAGTAGATAATAAAATTGGTACAACATATTTTATTTCTAATAGCAAAGCAACTATAACTGTTGATATCTTATTATCTGTTGTTAGTAAGGTTTTGATTTTGCATGTAGCATTATTAGTTATTGATGAAATTGAAAGAGTAGCCAATGATAACAAAAAAGGTGATACATTAATTAATTATTTAACACAGCTTGTTAATCAATCAAACATAGCTATTTGCTTTGTAGGTAATGAATCAGCCAATAAATACTTTGAAACTAAAGAGTACATGTCTAGAAGAACTATTGGAATATCAATAAAGAAAATGGAATATGATGAATCGTTTTATAGGTTTTGCGAGATTATATTTAAATATCAATATGTATTGAATAAGATTGAATTTAACGCCGAATATTCAAGATTATTATATAAGTTATCAAACGGAATTCCTTCGATGGTTATTAGTTTATTTGTTGAAACTCAAAGAGAAGCAATTATATCAGGTAAAGAAGAATTAAGTGTTGATTTATTCGAACAAGTATTTAAAAATAATTTTTCAAATATGTTACCTTATATATCTTTAGATAAAAAAACAATTACTAAGAAAAAAGATGATGTAATAATTATTGATGATATAGATTCTAATAATGATAATTTATTTACTAGTAATTTGGATAAGGATATTAGTACATTAATTATGAAGCTGAGAGATTATATTGAGGTTGAAATTATATGATTAAATATTTACCTAAGATATATCCAAATGAATCATTCTATTCTTATCTTAGTAGGTTGTTTTGTCATAGTGGATTCATAACTAGTGTAGGTTTTTCTAAAGAAGTATTGATAAGAGATAAAGCAAAGGTTAATTATGAATTTATCAATGAATTAAATCCTAGTTTTAAAGAGCTATTGTTATCTCATATTTCTTATGAAGAATTATTATTAAATCATACCTTATTTAAATATCATATTAGATTTTTAGATAATGATAAAAAGAAAGATGCTTATGACTATGCAATGACTAATAAATCATTATTATTTCATAAGCTTCCTGTTCCTTTGAATAAAAATTATTATTTAAGATATTGTCCTTTATGTGTTAAAGAAGACAGGGTTGAATATGGTGAATCCTATTATCATATTGAACATCTATTTCCTTTTATCAATATTTGTCCAAATCATTGCTGTAGATTAATTGATACTAAAATAAAGATTAACTGTGAATTAAATAAAACATTTA
>JAILIY010000152.1 GCA_024695025.1 Acholeplasmatales bacterium | reverse complement strand
CAAGAATTCTATGATAGACAACAAACAATACTCCAAGGTGATTACACTAAACAAGCATATTATTGGTTTAAATTTGAAGAGATATTATGGGATATTTATGATATCAGTGATGATGGTATGATATCGTTAATTTCAGACGATGTAATAGATTCTCAATCTTTTGATTGGAGCAATAATGAGTTAGAATTTGAACATAATGGTGGCACATCATATGGATGTGATTATGCATATTCAGATATAAGATTATGGTTAAATAATAATTTTTATAATCAAGTATTTACAGATGTTCAAAAAGAATTAATAACAACTACAACATTTGGCGTTGAGGGAGATTACACTACAGGTACTGTAGAAGATTATGTTGGTATTTTAGATTATAATACCTTAGATTCTTGTGAATTAACTTCGACACTCTCAGGTACAGCATATTCATTGATTCAAGGCTATAAGGGGCTTTATTATTGGTGTACTAATCCTTTTCAAAATTATTTGGTTAGAAATAATACTTTTTCAACTTCTCGTATATCAGATGCATCTATTGGTGTAAGACCTGCCATTACAGTATTGATGTAATTAATAGAATTAATTAAAAATCTAGATTCCTAAAAAATGAAATCTAGATTTTTTATTTTGTTATTGTCATTTATTATGTTATAATCTATAAGGAAAATTATTTGTGAGGAGTTTATTATGGGCTTTTTTGATATTTTTAAGAGAAAAGATAAAAAGAAAAAAGAAAAATATAAACTTGGTCTTCATAAGACTAGAGAAGGTGCTTTATCATCTTTAAAAGAAATACTTGATAAGAGTAAAGATATAGATGATGATTTATTTGATAGACTTGAAGAAATATTCATCATGGCTGATATCGGTGTAGATACAGTTGTAGACTTTATAGATGGTCTTAAAGAAGAAGTTAAAAATAAAAAGATTACTAATCCATTAGAATTACAAGAAATGATAATGGATAGAATGTTTGAAATATATTTAAATGGTGAAATTGTTAACGCAAACCTTAACCTAAACAAAAATGGATTATCTGTCATTTTATTTGTTGGTGTAAATGGCGTTGGTAAGACAACATCAATTGCGAAAATTGCCAACCAATACAAAAAAGAAGGCAAGAAAGTATTACTTGCTGCGGGAGATACATTTAGAGCAGGTGCTGTTGCACAGCTTGATGTTTGGGCAACACGTGTTGGTGTTGATATTGTGACAAAACCAGATGGAAGTGATCCATCTAGTGTCATGTATGATGCAATTATTAAAGCTAAAAAAGAGAATTACGATATTTTATTATGTGATACAGCCGGTCGTCTACAAAACAAAGTTAATTTAATGAATGAATTAGCTAAGATGAAAAGAGTATTACAAAAAGAATGTCCAGATGCACCACATGAGACACTTCTTGTTATCGATGCGACAACAGGTCAAAATGGTATGAGTCAAGCAAAAGCTTTTAAAGAAGCTACAGATGTATCAGGTGTTATTTTAACAAAGCTTGATGGTACATCTAAGGGTGGTATTGTTTTAGCTATTCGTCACGAGATGGGTATACCTATCAAATATATCGGCTTAGGCGAAGGTGTTGATGATTTAGAAGTATTTGATATCGAACAATACTTATATGGATTATTTGCTGACTTCTTTGAGGAAAAATAATCATGGAAGAAAGAGATTTAATTATAGAATTATATGATTTATATTCAAATCTTTTAACTGATAAACAAAAGAATTATTTTGAAGATTATTATTTTATGGATTTATCTATTTCTGAGATTGCCTCAAATTATTCAATCTCAAGAAATGGTGTTTATGATCAATTAAAAAGAGTAGTTGATTCACTAAAAAAATATGAATCAGAATTGAAATTAAAAGAAAAAATAGACAAAATAAAAAAATTAGATATCGATAATGATACTAAAAATTTAATTATTGATATTTTTAAGGAGTAATTATTATGGCATTTGATAGCTTAAGCTCACGTTTACAAATGGGATTAAGAAGAATCACTGGTAAAGGTAAGCTAAATGAAAATGATATAGATGAAATGCTTAAGGAAGTAAGACTTTCACTTTTAGAAGCCGATGTTAACTATAAGGTTGTAAAAAAATTCTTAGCCAACATCAAAGAACAAGCTTTAGGCGAAAAGATAATGAAAGGCTTAAATCCAGGTCAACAAGTAGTTAAAATCGTTCGTGAAGAATTAAAAAGAACTCTTGGTGATGAGGTTTCAGACTTAAATATTAAGCAAAGCGGTATGACAGTTTGTATGGCTGTAGGTCTACAAGGTGCTGGTAAGACAACTGCTGTAGGTAAGATGGCTTTATTCTATAGAAAGAAGCTTAAGAAAAAACCTATGTTAATCGCTGCCGATATTTATAGACCAGCTGCCGTAGATCAATTAGTTACTTTAGGTAAATCAATTGGTGTTCCTGTATTTGAAATGGGAACTAAGGTAAGTGCTGAAAAGATTGTAACTGAAGGTTTAAAGAAAGCTAAAGAAGAAGGCTGTGATTTAGTATTCATAGATACTGCCGGTCGTCTACAAATAGATGAAGCTTTAATGAAAGAACTTCAAAATGTTAAAGATATAGCTCATCCAGATGAAATATTATTAACAGTCGATGCGATGGCAGGTCAAGATGCAGTTAATGTTGCGTTATCATTCCACGCTCAACTTGCAATAACTGGTATTATTTTAACAAAACTAGATGGTGATACACGTGGTGGTGCTGCCCTTTCTATTAAGGAAATGACAGGTATCCCTATTAAGATTATGTCAACAGGTGAAAAGCTTGATGCGATGGAAATATTCTATCCAGATAGATTAGCAGACAGAATCTTAGGTATGGGTGATGTATTATCATTAATTGATACAGTTACTGAAAATATCGATGAAGATGAAATGAAATCAATGGCTGAAAAGATGATGTCATCTTCATATAATTATAATGATTTATTAAAACAATTTAAAATGATTAAAAGAATGGGTTCTTTATCAAAAATATTTGGTTTCTTACCAGGTATGGGTCAAATGAAGGCTGCCATGAACAACATGGATGATAAAGCTTTAGATAAGATTGAAGCTATTATTTATTCAATGACAGAACAAGAAAGAAAACATCCTGAATTAATCGATAAAGATTTTAAACGTCGTGATCGTATCGCGAAAGGTTCTGGTCGTTCAATTCAAGAAATCAATAGACTTCGTACAACACTTGAACAAATGAAAAAGACTATGAAACAAATGAACAATATGGACGACAATGAAAAACAACGTATGGCCAACCAAATGAAAACTGGTAATTACTCAGGCCTTGCCCAAGGACAAAAAGTTAAAAAAGGCAAAGGTAAAGGTAAAGGCGGCTTTAGATATTAAAAAAATAAACAAGATGTGTATATTAATTTAACACATCTGTTTTTATCTTTTATAATAATAAATATGGAGGTATATTAATGAAGCTTTTAACAAGTATTTATACTATTGATGAAATAGAAAATTTAATAGATTCAATTGATTACGCATTAATTAATGTACCTAAATTATCTATAAGTTATAAAGATATTGATTTAGATAAAGCTATTTTATTTTTGAAGAAGAACAATAAAGGTATCGTACTTTCAATCAATAAGATAATGCATCCAGCTGATGTATTACCACTTGAAAAATTCATTTTAAAATATAAAGATAGTGAAGTGTTATTTTACACAGCTGATTTTGGATCATTAGCTTTGTTTATTAAATATAATATTATAAATCGTGTCATTTATAATCCTGAAACAATGGTAACTAATTATTTAGATTTAGGCGAGTTTTATTCACTTGGCCTAAATTCTATAGGATTATCTAGTGAAATCACATTAAATGACTTAAAATTGATGAATTCAAAGACAAATGCGAGAATTTTATATCAAACATTTGGATATAGATTAATGTTTTATTCAAAAAGGAAACTAGTAAGCCTTTATGAAAAACAAGCTAATATTAATGTTGATAAGCATGATCTATATTTAAAAGAATCAACAAGGAATGATTATTTCCCAATTATTGAAAATGATAATGGTACTTTAATATATCGTTCATATCTAATTTCATTATTAGATAAGTTAAGTGAATTAGATTTTTTAGAGTTTGCCTATGTAGAATCTACATATGTTGATAAAGATATATTTAAACGTATCAATGAATTATTTTATGATTCAATTAAGAATAAGAATAATTTATCTAAAAATATAGAAGAATTAAAATTGATGAATCTTAATATTGAAGATGGCTTTTTATATAAGGATTCAGTATATCAAAAGGAGGAGCTAAAAAATGAGTAAGTATGAATTGTTAGCTCCTGCAGGAGATTTAGAAAAATTAAAGGTTGCGATATTATATGGTGCTAACGCAATCTTTATTGGTGGATTAAAATTCTCACTTAGAAGTAGAGCATCTAATTTTACAATTGATGATATTAAAGAGGCTTGTGATTTTGCCCACAAGCACAATGCAAAAATTCATGTCACTTGTAATATCGTAATGCATAACTTAGATACTGATGGTATCTTAGAGTATTTAAAAGAACTTGAAAATGCAGGTGTAGATTGTATTATCGCATCAAGCTTATATATCTTAAAGTTAGTTAAAAAGCATACTAAGATGGAAGCCCACGTATCTACACAGGACTCAAGTAGTAATTATTTAACTGCTAATCTATATAAAGAATTGGGTTTAGATAGAGTCGTTTTAGCACGTGAATTAAATTTAGATGAAATAGAAGAAGTTAAGAAAAATACAGATATTGATATAGAAGCATTTATTCATGGTGGAATGTGTGTATCATATAGTGGTAGATGTATGTTATCAAATAATATGACAAACAGAGATGCCAATCGTGGTGGTTGTGCTCACTCATGTCGTTGGCAATATGATTTAATTCAAAATAACAACAAATTAAATCCAGATGGCGATTATTTCCAAATGTCTAGTAAAGACCTTTGTGCAATTAAGGCCATACCAAGACTTATAGATATAGGTGTCAATTCGTTTAAAATTGAAGGTAGAATGAAATCTATTAATTATATCGCAACTGTAGTTAATGCATATCGTAAAATAATAGATTTCATTCTACCTTCAATTTTAAACGAATTGACACCTATATCTATAAGTCTTGGTATGGCCTTAATTGCACAAAGGTCTTTACTAGACATTTGGA
>JAILIY010000150.1 GCA_024695025.1 Acholeplasmatales bacterium | reverse complement strand
TCACCACAGTCACCAAGACCAGGTACGATATAACCGATATCATTTAATTTTTCATCTCGTGCTGCAAGGAAAATATCTACGTCGGGGTGAGCATTTGATAATACTGAAATACCTTCAGGTGCACCAACTAAACCAACGTAAATAATATTTGTACAGCCACGTTTTTTAAGCATATCAATAGCCGCAACTGCAGAACCTCCAGTCGCAAGCATTGGGTCAACAACTATTACAGTAGATTCTGTTATAGTTTGAGGGAATTTTGCATAATATTCTACTGGCTTTAAAGTTTTTTCGTCTCTATATAACCCGATAATACCAACCTTAGCAGTAGGAATCATTCTTCTAATTCCGTCAACCATACCTAAACCAGCTCTTAAAATAGGCACGATTACAACTTCTGTTGCCAACTCATATTGAGTTGTTTTACAAATAGGTGTTTCAATATCTATTGGCTTTACTGGAAGCTTTCTTGTCGCTTCAAAGGCCATAAGACCTGCAATTTCTCCTACTTGTTCATAAAATTCTTTTGTTGATGTTTCCTTTTTACGAATATTTGTAAGCTTATGCTTAATTAAAGGATGATCGAAAATATAAACTGACATTATTTTATTCCTCCAAAGTATTTTATCTATTAATAATATTATACTCTCAAAAAATATAAATTTTAACACTTTATATATATTTTTGTGTAGATGATTTAATTATCTATTGTTAATAGTCTCAGGATTCATATCGTGATATGTCAATCTTACATTTGCCATTTCACTATATTTAGTATTAGGAGCGCCATAATTTGCATATGGATCAATTGATAAGCCACCACGTGGTAAGAATTTACCCCATACTTCTATATATCTTGGGTTTAATAATTTAATTAAATCCTTCATAATTATATTTACACAATCCTCATGGAAATCACCATGATTTCTAAATGAAAATAAATATAATTTTAATGACTTTGATTCAACACAGAATTCATTAGGTATATATGAAATATATATAGTTGCGAAATCTGGTTGTCCTGTTATAGGACATAAAGATGTAAATTCAGGACAATTAAATTTAATAAAATAATCATTTTCTTGATGCTTATTAACAAATTTTTCTAAGATATTAGGATTATAATCATAATCATAATTTGTCTTTTTACCTAAGCTTTTTAAGCCTTCATCTTCTCTTTTCATATTTACTCCTCATATTCTATAGGATCTTTAACACCGTTGGCTAAAAATGCCTTTTTTCTGTCGATACAAGTACCACATTTACCACATGCCTTATCGTGGCCTGAATAACAAGACCAAGTAAGCTCATAAGGTACTTTTAAATCTAAACCAATTTTAACAATATCGCTTTTACGCATATTAACAAAAGGCCCAACTACATTAACCTTTTTACCACTACCTAAATAAATAGCTTCGTTAATTGCGTCTGTAAATTCTTTTGAACAATCAGGATATGCATCTAAGGCTGCATCATCCATATGTGCTCCATAATAAATCACATCACAACCAAGTGATAGGGCAATAGATGCCGCACTTGATAAGAATAAACCATTTCTAAATGGAACATATGTTGATAAATTAGAACCATTTAGATTTTCTAATTGTTCACTATATTCACCTTCTGGTATTTCTTTATCATTTTTCTTTAATAATGAACAATCAGAATATTCAAATATCTTTGTCAAATCTAAATAAAGATGTTTAACACCATAATACTTGCATATCTTAGTTGATTGAATTAATTCTTTGTCGTGTTTTTGTCCATATTGCATAGATAAGGCAACTACGTTGTCTATGCCATATTTATCGATTGCCAAAGCTAGTGATGTAGTTGAATCTAAACCACCAGAAAACAATATTAATGCCTTCATTATCTTAACACCTCTAAATCTAAATTACCAATCTTAGCTAAAGTCATTGTCTTACTTCTTTTTTTTACACCGCGGGCAGTAACACAAGAATGGCATCCTTCAATTCTAACTAAAATATCGTTAGAATTAGTTATTTTTTTGACTATTTCTAAGATATCATTTCCAATTCTTTCTTGAAGTTGTAATCTTTTGGCAGCCATATCTGCAATTCTTGCAAGCTTAGATAGACCAATAACTCTTCCGTTTGGTATATATGCAATATCAACTTTCATATCATACATTAAGGCTAAATGATGTTCACAATGAGAAAATATATCAATATCTTTAACTACAACTAAATTTTTAGAATCAGTTAGATAATCACCATCAAATGTCTTATCAAACATCATAACTAATTCATCATTAGTATAATTCATACCTTCAAATTGTTCTAAATACATTTCAGTTGCACGCTTAGGTGTATCAATTAAGCCTTCTCTATTAGGATCATCACCTAATGCCTCAATTATTTCTTTAAATGCGTGTTCTAATTTTTCTCTATCAATCATTTTAAACACCTCTTTTTTCTGGATCCCAAATAATCTTATGAATTTGAAGAGCCATTCTCACACCATTAAGATTATTATTAATCATGAAATCAACAATACTTGGTAGCTTTATTTCACCAAATACTGGTGATATTATACAATTAGTTTTGTCAATTAAATTATATTTTCTAATTATTTCTACTGTCTTTTCTAAATCTTTATCACTGCCACATACAAATTTAATAGAATCTGATTTAGTAATGTAATTATAATTATCTACATTCATAAATTTTTCCATTAGTGATGTAGGCAATTTATAATCAAGTGTAAATGATACATTTTTTATATTTAAGAATTTAGATATATCAATTGAACCATTTGTTTCAATTTCTATATTAAACCCTAAATCTGATAACCTAATCATCAATTCTTTAATATCAACCTGAAGGAGTGGTTCTCCACCAGTCAATGTTATATTTTTAACATTAGTTTCTTTTATATATTCTACTATTTCATCAATAGATTCTTCATCATATGATGGATCAATAAATGAATATTTAGTATCACAATATCTACATCTTAAATTACAATTTGCAAATCTAATAAATACAGCAAGTTCACCTTGTTTTAAGCCTTCACCATTAATTGATACAAACTTTTCAATTACTTGCATAAATACCTCGCTGAATTGTTTGGAGTTTCATATACTTCAACTTCTACTACATTATATTTTTTTGATAATTTGTCATAAAAATATTTAGAGAAGTTTTCAGCAGTTGTTCTAAATGGAACAACTCTAAGTAAGAATTCTTCATTTAACATATTAAATAATTCAGGTTTTAAAGAATCCTTTTCAACAATGAAAGAGTGATCAAAATAATCACATAATTCTTTTAAATCCTTCTTTATTATAGTAAAATCCACAACCATTCCGTTTTCATTTTCACCAGTAATAGATAAAATAACTCTCCATCTATGACCGTGAATGTTTTTACATTTACCTTCGTAATTTGTTAAAAAATGGGCAGCATCAAATGATGATTCACATTTTAAAATATGCATATAAATCACTCCTTTAATAATAAAAAAAGATGGATTTTATAAATCCATCATTAAAAACAAAAACATAATAATACCTTATTATTGTGTCCTAGTTTTATTTATAGACAGGATGGTACAAGCGAACTGTCTTATTATTTTTGCACAATAAATATATCATAACTTATTATAAAACACAAGTTTAATAATATAATTATTACTTCTTTTTTTCGTTCTTATAAATAATTTTATCTAACGCCTTGGCAATTAAATTAATTGATACAGTGTTACAGAATTGTTGAAAAACAAATGATTTTTTTAATTTTATATGTTTGTTTGCATTACTATAACCTATTTCAATTTTTCTATTATTATCTAAATTTAGTGTAATAATATAACTTCTAATTCTTGGATCTGGCACTTCTGTTAGTTTCTTTTTATCAATCTTATATCTATCTAAAAATATATCATAAGATTTTATTTCGTTATATGGAAAATAAACATATGTTTTATCTCCATATTTAAATGAAAATTCTTTCTTTTGTTCATCACATTTATAATATGTATCATATATAGCTGAACAACAGATAAAATCATCTTTTTCATTTGATTTTAAATATCTTTCAAACTTATCCAAAAAATCTTTATTTTTATTTTGTTGTTCTCTTCTTATTAAAACAACTAAATAAGCAATAATAACGGCTGTTAATATCAATAAATAAATTACGGTCATAAATGTAATAATGATACTTAATGGAATACCAATCATACACAATATCATTTGCCAGCTAATTTTAAATTTATAGCTATAATTTGTTTTAGTCTTAAATTCTTTTAATTTTTCTTTATATTCAGGTGTTTCATACATGAATACAGATACATATGAATAATCCATAATTATAGGCTCCTTAATTACACAATTATATTTAATCACAAAATAAAAAAAATATGTAGAAATATTAAAAAAGATTGTACATTTTTATGCACAATCTTTATTAACTAATCTAATTAAAATGAAGTCGGAACCAAGAAATATACTAAGAATAATGCAAATACTACTAAGCATACGATAGAAATATTCCATTTTGGTTTTTCTTCAGTTTTACCTAAAGCATATAATAATAAGCCAACTACGTATGCAATACAATTTAATATTACATATGTAATGATACCTAAACCTATACCAGTTGTAATTGAATAAGTAAGTGGCATAGTTAAGATAGTTATAAATGCTGGAACAGCATTTAATGGGTTCTTGAAATCAATTTCTTTAACGTTGCCCATCATTAATACGCCAACATAGATTAAAGCACTAGCTGCGGCAGCAATTGGAATAAATGCAAATATTGGTAATAAGAATATTGCAAGTAAGAAACATACTGCTGTAACAAGTGATGCTAAACCTGTCTTAGCACCAGCCGCAATACCAGAACCTGATTCAACGAATGTAGTAACTGTAGATGTACCTAAAGCAGCACCTGCAACAGTCGCAACAGAATCAGAAATCATAATCTTATTGTAGTTGTGAGGTTTTCCCTCTTTATCAACCAAACCTGCAGTTGTAGCACAACCAACAACTGTACCCATAGTATCAAACATATCAATCATACAGAATGTAATGACAACCATAACAGCAGTCATTGCAGATCCACTAGGGAAATCAAAACCATCTGTAAATGCAGTAAATGCAACACCACCATCTTCATATGACTTAAAGAATCTTTCAAAGTTTTCCCAGAATTTCCATGTGATTCCTGGCATATCACCCTTGATATAATCAAATGATGTAACTTTTAAAGGCCATGCAAGTAATGTAGCACCTAAAATACCAATTATAATAGCACCCTTTACTTTATAATGTGATAATACAGCAATTAAAATAAAACCAAATAAGCATACTACTGCATTGCATGCAGCACCACCTAATTTCCATGCGCCATCTGCATTTAATTGTACAAATGAAACTAAAGTATATGGATTATCTACAATAATTTTAGCATTTTGTAAGCCAATAAATGCAATGAATAGACCGATACCAACTGATATAGCTTTTCTAATTGAAACAGGCATACCATCAAAAATTTTCTCTCTTAAGGTAATAAGTTTACCAGTTTCTTTTTCTTTTCCAATTGGAACAATAGAAACAATTAAGAAAATTATACCACTAATTAATACTAGTAACATTGCATTACCAAATGAGAATTCAACCTTGCCATATGCTGCACTATAGGCACCAATACCACCACCGATTAATGTACCGACAGTCGAGTTTAAACCTAAACCTGGTGCTTGAGCGAATGGCATTTTAGCTACTAATGCCATTAATAATGTACCAATAATTGCACCGACAGCTGTAGCAATGAATAAGCTTGACCAGTGAATATCTGCTGTGCCAGTCCATAAAATATTATTAGGGTTAACAGTCAAGATATAGCACATAGCTAAGAATGTTACGATACCACCAATGATTTCAACTTTCATAGATGAACCATAACGAGTGACTCCAAAGAATTTATCAACTGCTGATGCATTAGAATCGTCATATTCTAAGATTCCTTCTTCATCAACGTGTGACCCCTTAGGAGCAGCAGCATCTGCTATAGTTTTAGATTCAACTGTAGCTTCTGCCTCTGCTGAAGATACTTCTTCAACAGATACTTCCTTCTTTTCGTCTTCCATATTAAATTTATCCTCCTAGACTAATTCTATTTTATATTAATTATAAAATAATAACAAGTCCACACTAAAAATGAAAATTTTTTCATCGACTCACATGAGTATTATCTTTTTATTTTAAATAAAATTCAAACTTTTTTGTAAAAAAAAGACAAAAATCATCCGTTTGGCCGATGTAAAATTTATAAATTTATAGTGTATTTAATATGAAATAGTAAAATGGAGGCTATAATGAAAAAGAAAAAATATTATTAACAATGACAATTTTAGCAGTTTCAATTCTTGCACTTGGAAGCTGTGATAAAAGCAGTAAAAAATCAAGTAGTACTAGTATGGATGGTACATCTGGATTAATATCAAACCCAACAAATAAAAGTGGAAATCTTTCTTCTTACAGTACTACAAATATAGAATATGATGAGGCTGGAATTGGTACAGCAACAATAACAAAAGAAGAATATAGTTCTGAAGGTAGTACTAAAAAGATTACATATCCAGATGGCACTATAGAAAATTATACAAATGATACTGAAAAGGCAGACTGGGTTTTAGTTACAGAAGCTTAAAAAAAGAAAATCAGTTCAATTTGAACTGATTTTTTTTCTTATATTTTTGATATGTCAACTAAATTTAATTTATGACTATCAAGTCTATCTTCTAAAGATGTAATTAATGCTTCTGCTGTATCTATCGCAGTCAATACTGTTACACCTGTTTCAATTGAATTTCTTCTAATTAAGAAACCATCTTTATTATGTTCGTCTTTTGATGGCGTATCAATAATTAAATCAATTTGATGATTTAATATTAAATCTAAAATAGTTGTACCACCATCTGCAATCTTTCTTAAGAAATCACATCTTACTCCATTTTCAGATAAATATTTATATGTTCCACTTGTGGCATATATATGATAACCATAATTTTCATATCTTTTGGCAATTGGAAGTATTTCTTGTTTATCATCATCACATACTGTAATGATCATATTTTTATATTTAGGTAATCTAATACCAGCGCCTAAGAAAGCTTTATATAAAGCTTCGTTGAAGCTCTTTGATACACCTAATGCTTCTCCTGTTGATTTCATTTCAGGTCCTAAATTGACATCAGCACCTCTAATCTTTTCAAATGAGAATACAGGCATTTTTACAGCGAAATATTCTGATTCTTTTTGAAGACCTGGTTCATAACCTAAATCCTTAATTTTCTTTCCTAATATTACTTCAGTTGCTAAATCGACAATTGGAATATTAGTAACCTTTGAAATATAAGGTACTGTACGAGATGAACGTGGGTTTACTTCAATTATATAAATATCATCATTTATTGCGATAAATTGGATATTTATTAAACCGATAATATGTAAAGCTTTTGCTAGACGCTTAGTATAATCAACAATTGTATCTTTAGCTTTTTTAGATAATGTTCTTGATGGATATACAGATATTGAATCACCTGAGTGAATACCTGTTCTTTCAATTAATTCCATAATGCCTGGAATAATTACATCATCACCATCGCAGATGGCGTCTACTTCACATTCTTTTCCTCTTAAATATTTATCGACAAGGATTGGGTGATCTTGAGCTATTCTATTGATAATACCAATATATGTAATCATATCTTGGTCATTTATCGCAATTCTCATACCTTGACCACCAAGTACATATGAAGGTCTAACTAAAACTGGATAACCTAATTCATGGGCAGCTTCAAGGGCTTCTTGTTCAGTAAATACTGTATGTCCTTTAGCACGTGGAATATTAGTTTGTTCTAATATTTCATCGAATAATTCTCTATCTTCTGCCTTATCTACATCAGTGGCATCTGTACCTAAAATTTTAACGCCCATCTTTTCAAGGGCTTCTGTTAATTTAATGGCTGTTTGTCCACCAAATTGAACTACGGCACCCATAGGCTTTTCGATATTTACTACATTTTCCACATCCTCAGGTGTAAGTGGTTCAAAATATAAACGTGAAGCTATATCAAAATCTGTAGATACAGTTTCTGGGTTGTTGTTTATAATAATTGTCTCATATCCAGCTTTTTCAAATGCCCACGCAGTATGAACACTACAGTAGTCAAACTCGATTCCTTGGCCAATTCTAATAGGTCCTGAGCCCAATATTAATACCTTTTTATTATCAGATGGGATAGCTTCGTTATCTCCATCATATACTGAATAAAAATATGGAGTGTGTGCTTCAAATTCACCACTACATGTATCAACCATTTTAAATGAAGCATTGATATTAAAATATTTTCTAGTATTCTTAACATCATCAAGGCTCTTGCCTGTAAGTCTTGAAATAACTGTATCAGGGAATTCACATCTTTTAGCTTCTTTTAATAAATCGATAGTCATTTCGTTATGTTTTAATTTATTTTCAATTATTACGATATTATTTAATTTATCAATAAACCATCTATCTATCTTCGTAATATTATAGATATCATCATATGAAAAATTACGTCTTAAGGCTTCAGCAATTCTCCATATTCTCATATCATCTATCAAATATAATTCATTTATTAATTCATTGTTTGTAAGATGAGAAAAATCATAACTTAAAAGACAATCTACATGTTGTTCTAAAGAACGGATTGCCTTCATTAGGGCACCTTCAAAGTTTGTACAGATAGACATTACTTCACCAGTTGCCTTCATTTGAGTTGTTAATTTTCTTTTTGCAGAAATGAATTTATCAAATGGAAGTCTTGGCATTTTTACAACACAATAGTCGATCATTGGTTCAAAAGATGCGAAAGTCTTTTTTGTTATAGCATTTGGTATTTCATCAAGTGTATAACCTAAAGCTATCTTAGCTGTAACTTTGGCAATAGGATAACCTGTTGCCTTAGATGCTAGAGCACTTGAACGAGATACTCTTGGGTTTACTTCTATAACACAATATTCAAATGAATCTGGATTTAATGCATATTGAACATTACATCCACCACATACACCAAGCTCTGTAATAATATTTAAAGCTGATGTTCTTAACATTTGATATTCTTTATCTGCAAGTGTTTGAGATGGGGCAACTACAATTGAATCACCTGTATGTACACCAACTGGGTCGATATTTTCCATATTACATACGCAAATACATGTACCATTTGCGTCACGCATTACTTCGTATTCAACCTCTTTCCAGCCTGCGATACATCTTTCAACTAATACTTCACCAACTCTTGATAATCTTAAACCATTTGATAAAATTTCAACTAATTCTTCTTCAGTTTGAGCGATACCACCACCAGAACCACCTAATGTGTATGCTGGTCTTAAAACAACTGGATAACCGATTTCTTCTGCAAATTTAATACCATCATTTACATTATCGACAACGATTGATTTGGCAATTGGTTCATTTATCTTAATCATTGTTTCACGGAATGCTTCTCTATCTTCAGCTTTGAAGATAGTATCTCTTGATGTACCGATTAATTTAACCCATTTGTTTTCATTAAAGAAGCCTCTGTCGTATAATTCCATCGCTAAATTTAAACCGGCTTGTCCACCAAGTGTTGGAAGAATTGAATCTGGTCTTTCTTTTAAGATTAATTCTTCTAATACTTCAACTGTAAGTGGTTCAATATAAACCTTATCAGCGATATTCTTATCTGTCATGATAGTTGCGGGATTAGAGTTTAATAAAACTACTTCTATTCCTTCTTCTTTTAGTGCACGGCACGCTTGAGTACCTGCATAATCAAATTCAGCAGCCTGACCGATGATAATAGGACCAGAACCAATAACTAATACTTTTTTAATATCTTTATTCTTAGGCATTGTCTTTTCCTCCCATCATCTTAATGAACATATCAAATAAATAACCACTATCTAAAGGACCTGGGGCAGCTTCGGGGTGAAACTGTACAGTAAATATGTTTTTACCAATATATCTTAATCCTTCATTAGTTTTATCATTAACATTTATAAACGCAACTTCGGCAATTTTTTTATCTAAAGAATCTTCTAAAACATAATAACCATGGTTTTGTGCAGTAATATATACCTTGTTGTTGATTAAATCTTTAACAGGGTGATTACCACCTCTGTGACCATATTTTAATTTACCTGTTTTAAAGCCATTAGCTAAGGCCATCAATTGATGTCCTAAGCAAATTGCGAAAATAGGAATATTAGAATCATATAATTTTTTAATTTCTTTTATAATTTTTACATTTTCACTTGGATCACCAGGACCATTTGATAACATAATTCCATCACAATTTGAATTAATAATTACTTCTGCCTTAGTATCACCAGGATATATAGTAACTTCACAATCTCTTTTTACTAAACTTTTTACAATAGATTTTTTATAACCAAAATCCATTAAGGCAACTTTATATTTACCATTGCCTTCTTTATATATCTCTTTTGTTGAAACATTTAAAACTGCATCTTTAACACTATATGCCTTAATTTTATTAAGACATTCATCTAAATCATAATCCTCATTAGTTGTAATTAAACCATTCATTGTACCATTGTCTCTTAAAATTGTTGTAAGAGATCTAGTATCAATTCCTTTAATACCAGGAATATCATATTTAACTAAAATTGTATTTAAATCATCTTGAGATCTAAAATTAGATGGATTTTCACATAATTCATGAACTATAAAAGCGTCCATATGAATTTTATCTGATTCCATATCGTTGTAATTGATACCATAATTACCAATCAAAGGATAAGTCATACACACAGCTTGACCATAGTAGGATGGGTCAGTTAAAACCTCAAGATAACCAGTCATAGATGTATTAAATACTATTTCAGATACAACTTCTTTAATAGAACCAAACGATTCTCCTTCAAATACTTTACCATTTTCAAGTATTAAATATGCCTTCATTATGTTTCACCCCTTATGTTATTTATATTATAAATATAAATTTTTCTTTATTATAATAGCCCTCTTTACGTCATTAGTCAACCCAATTATAGAATAAAATAACAATTTATTTAAAAAAATAAAATAAAATTTTATAAAACAACCGTTTTCATAAATTAAATTACCATAAAATTTGTATTTTTGAATTTTAAAGATTAAAAAAACTGGGATTGTCTAGAATCCCAGTTAATATTATTTAATTTTGCCTATTTCAAGATTTCTATAATAAAGTTCTAAACCGATAACTTGAGCT
Organism: Acholeplasmatales bacterium; assembly: GCA_024695025.1. Classification (GTDB taxonomy): domain Bacteria; phylum Bacillota_I; class Bacilli_A; order Acholeplasmatales; family Anaeroplasmataceae; genus Anaeroplasma. The sequence goes on along the minus strand of JAILIY010000150.1, from coordinate 3,174 downwards.
AAATTTAAAAGCACATCCATATCTAAATTTTGCCAAATTCTTCCTCTTGGGTTTTCACAAATATCGGCTCTAACATAACCAAAAGATTTACCATGAGCTTTTATCTCAACCCAAAATGATGAATATACTTTTTGATTTAATAAAGGAACAGCTAAATCCTGATTCATTGAATCATCAATTAGATTTCTGTAAAAAATACCTGTAGATGAATTTGTAGAACCATTCATCAAATCATCAGATAAAGCTTTAAAATCTCTTTTCTTACAAATTGGATGATAATAATCAAAATATAATTTACCTTTAGATGAAATACATAAATGGTCAATCATAAAATAATTACCGATATAATTTAATGAATTCATTAAACCACTCTTGATATCATCTTGAGATATTTTATTGTATATCATTGAATGAATATACATTGAACTTACCATCTTGTCACGTTCAGTTTTAAGATTTATGTTGGCATGTTTTTCTTTAAGATAGATAATAAAGCAGTTTCTGCCTTTCATCTTTCCTCTATAAAGTGCTTTATCTGCAAGTTCAAATAGTTCATCAATATTAGTTGAATCTAAAGGATATCTAGATGAACCAATTGTAACTGTCATATTTAAATCATTAATTTCTTTTGTTGGTAAATTAGTTGAACATTGTAACATTGAATGCCATAATTGCCACACTTCATCATATTCGACTTTGTTTGGAGCAACCATGATGAATTCATCTCCGCCATAACGGCCAACAACACCTTCATCACCTAATAATTCTTCTATTCTTTTAGCTATTTCAATTAAGGCTTTATCACCAACTAAATGACCATAACCATCATTGACATATTTAAAATTATCAACATCTAATATACTGACATCAAAAGGTGTATTTTCACTCATTAATTTTTCCATATAAGATACGATAACATCTCTTTTGTAAACTTTTGTTAATTCGTCAACCTTATCATATTTATCTTTGAAAAAAATATCCATGTATATCACACCCTTTTTTTAATTATATCTATTAATTTTTTTCTTGTCAATTTTTAGTAAATGTTTATTTATTAATTTGTTTTTGTTGTTGATTTACTAGACTTAGATGTGCCAGATTTGTTTGTAGACTTTTTAGTCGTTTTAGTTGTTTTTTCTTCGTCTTTTACGTTCTTTGTTGATTTTGTCATGCTAGTTTTTTTAGCTGGGACTTTAGTTGTTTTTTTAGTAGTTGATGTCTCTTTCTTTTTTGGTTCAGTATTTTTAGTTTTTGTTTTGTTTTCCTTTTTCTTTTCATCAACTGTAGGCTTTTTATATTGAGCCTTTTTTTCTTTTAATTCCTTCTTTAAGGCTATTTTATTTTCTTCAAATATTTCTCTGTGTCTTTTTGATAAATCATCTTGAAGTAAAATAATGAAATCTTCATAATTTAATGGCTTTGAATAATAATAACCTTGATATATGTTACAACCTAATTGTGATAATTGTGATACTATTGTCTCATTTTCAACATATTCAGCAATTACATCAAAATCTAAATCCTTACCTAATTTAACAATAGATAATACGATATCTCTACTTCTTTCATTATCTAAATTTTTAACTAGACTTCCATCAAGTTTTACATAATCAAAATGATTATTTTGTAAATATGTAATACTTGTTTTACCCATTGAAAAATCATCCAAATATACTTTTATATCTTTTTCTCTAATATTGTTGAAGACTTTAGCCATATCAATATCAATTGGAATACTTGATTCTTCAGTTATTTCAATACCTACACAAGTAGTTGGAATATTATATGTCTTAATTGTATCAAAGAACCATTTCATAAATGCTCTGTCGGCAATTAAGCTATATTGTAAATTAATACTAGCTCTAATGTTGATATTTACATCAGTAAAGCCTTCTAAATCATGTAATACTCTTTTTGTAATAGCTTTAGATAATGTTTGAAATATACCTTTTTCTTTAGCTATATTTATTACTAATGGTGGATATAAATAATTATCTTTATATTTAAATCTTAACAATGATTCAACTGAATAAATTCTGTTGTCTTTATATAATGGTTGATAAAACATTTCTATATCGCCATTATTTGAATCATATTCAATCTTATTGGCGATTGATTCTGCAACTCTAGATAAAGTTGGGTCTAAATCAAATATATGAGTCTTTTCTGTATTATTTTCGCATTCCTTAACATAATTTGTTAATTCTTTAACAATTCTATTATTTGATTTTAACGCAACATAATTATCTAATTTAACGAATGGTAAATAAATTAACACACCTATAAATAAATTAATTACTTGCAGTACAGAACCCCAAACACTGTCGGTTGCTAAATAACCACTAAATAAAATTGGTGTTGTCCAATAAACATCAGTATTAGTTACACAAGGTATAATACCTGTTGACATAAAAAAATACGAAATGCAATATGAAGAAAATGGAACTAACATAAATGGTATTAAGAAAATAGGATTTAATACAAGCGGAATACCAAATACTGATATTTCATTAATATTAAATATCATAGGTCCCATAGACATATATGTTACATGTCTACTTCTACGTCTATTTGAGGCAACTATTATAGCGATTGAAAAACATAATAAAGTACCACAACCACCCATTAATACAAATGTATCTAAGAATGTCTTTGATATGACTTCATTTGAAGAATATTCAAACGCAGTTAATTTGACACTTTCTAAAGCATTACCACCATGAATACCAAAAAACCACATAAGTGATTCAGTGGCTGTAAGTAGGGCACCAGAACCAAATGAATTACCTAAATGCTTAAATGGTCTACCAACTAAATCTAATACGATATCATTAAAATTAATAATAGATGGTATTTTATCAATAAATATCGCAACTAAACCAAATATCAATATATTGATGATAATTGGTGTAAGTGACCAAATACCTACATCAAATGTATGGTTTGGAATTGATTTATTTTTGGTTATTAAATTATATATTATTCTAAATGAATTGATAGCTAAAAATGATACTAATAACGCAGGTAAAATATTTTTAACATCTAAATATTGATATAAATTCGCACTTAAAATATCATTAGAATCATTATCTTTATTTAATAATACAGATGGTCCTAAAAACACTAAATATACAACGAATGTATTTATTATATAAAATAACTTTAAAGTATTTT
>JAILIY010000114.1 GCA_024695025.1 Acholeplasmatales bacterium | reverse complement strand
GATTTACTTAGTATAATTCATATCTCCAGCATATTCTAGACATAATGCTTTGTCTATTCTTAACTGCTTTTTAAGATCCTCAACTGATTTAAATTTATGTTCATCTCTTATATGTTTAACAAAAATTATTTCAATTGATTCACCATATATATCTTCATCAAAATTGAAAATGTTTACTTCCATTCTTACTTCTTCTTTAAATTCAATTGTTGGATTATGTCCAATATTACACATACCTAAATATGTAACACCATCAATTATTACATTGACAAAATAAACACCACATTTAGGTAAAAAATAATTTCTATAATCTATGTTTGCTGTAGGATAACCTAAAATACGACCATTTTGTAAGCCAAATTTAACTATACCACGAATAGAATAAGGTCTACCTAAAAGTCTTGAGGCCTCCTCAACATCACCTGCGGCAATTAATTCTCTAATATATGTTGATGAAACTCTGACATTATCATATATAAATTTTTTGACTTCATAAAATTCAAATTCTTTTTCTAAGTCTCTGATGTTTCCTTCTGCAAATCTTGCAAAAGTAAAATCATAACCACAAACACAGGCAACTATATTCATATAGTGCATATATTCTATGAATTCTTCTTTACTCATATTTTGAACTTCTTCATCAAATTCTACAACAATTAAATAATCAACACCCATTCTAGATATAATATCTGTCTTTTGTTCAAGTGGTGTAACTAAAGGATAATTAGGTATATGCTTTAAAAATACACTTGGGTGTGGATAAAAAGTTAATACTGCACTTTTATAACCATGTCTTTTACATTCTTCTATTAATTTTTGATGTCCTAAATGTACACCATCAAAGTTACCAATGGCTGCGCAAATAGGTTCAGGAAGTCTAACAAATTTCTTGTCTTTAATAAATATAGACTTCATAAAATCACCAGCTTATTTAAAAATTATTATTGGTTTATAAGTATTATTTTCATACTCTTCATATATTGCTATTATATCACATTTATTTGTGACATAAAAGATGCCTTTGTCGGATGTGTTTCTACTGTCTAAAGTTACTCCGTTAAGTACTAATTTTTTCATATAATCATCTACTTCAACCTTTTTTAAATCAAAAAAATCAAATATTGATATCACATCATTTTCTGTTATATCATCTAATAATTTACATCTATTAATATCATACTGTCCAATAGATATTCTTCTTAATTCATGAAGTATTGCACAGCCATTTAATTTTAAACCTAAATCTCTTGCAAGACTTCTTACATAATATCCTTTTGAACATGATATTTCTAAGTCAAATTCTTTATGATTATTATATAATTTAAACTCACTTAAGATTTTATAATCATATAATTTAACATTTCTAGGTTTAATTTCAACATCGATATTTTTTCTTTGATATTCATATAATTTCATTCCATTAATTTTAACAGATGATGTCATAGGAGGATATTGAAATTCACTTGATTTGATATCATCAAGTGCACATTTAATATCATCCATACTACTTTCCATTTTAATTTCATTTGTTATATTACCATCAAAATCTAATGTATCTGAATCAAACCCAAGTGTTATAGTTGCCACATATTTTTTGTCGTGTTCATTTAATAATTTTAATAATTTAGTTGCACGACCTAAGGCAATTAACATAATACCTGTAGTGTTAGGATCTAAAGTACCTGAATGGCCTACTTTATCGATATTAAGTTTTTTCTTAATGATACTACAAACCCTTTGGCTTGTCATACCTTTAGGCTTATCAACAAAAATAAAACCATCCATAATATACTCCTATTTTAATGTTACAACTGTAACACCATTTAATCCTTCACCTTCACCACCATATCTAAATGATTTTACATATGGTGATTTTTTCAAGAATTCTTGAACCATCTTTCTTACAACACCCATACCAAAACCATGGATTATTGTCACTTCTTTAAAGTGTGCTTGAAGACATTTAGATATATAAATATCTAACATGTCATTAACTTCTTCAGCTCTTTTACCACGAAGGTCAAGTGAAAGTCCAACATCTGCCTGAGTTGAATAAATTTCAGGCTTAGTTTTTTTCACCTTTTTAGGCTCTTCTTTTGGTTTTGCAGCGATTGTCAAATCACTTTTGTTAAATTCCATATCAAATGGTCCTATACCAATTGTATATTTATCATTTTTGATTTTTTTAATTGAACCATATTTTTGATATGACTTAATATATACAAAATCTCCAACATTGAAATTTTGTTCAAATATTTCATTTTCAGCCTCATCAACCTTAAGGTTGTTTGCCTTAGTCTTAAGATTAATTAATTCATGTTCTTTGAAGTTTTCACTAGACATATTTTTAATTTCATCAATTAATTTTTGAGCTTCTGCTTTTGCATTTTCTAAAATCTTAGAAGCTTCTTTTTTACTGTCTGAAATTATTTTATCTGTCTTTTTAACAAGTTCAAGCTTTTCTCTTTTTAATTCTTCAACCTTAAAATTGTAAGATCTTATATTATTCTCTAAATCTTTTTCTTTATTCTTGTAATCATTCATTTCTTTTTCAAGATTAGATAATAATTCGCTTGATTCACTTGAATTATTTTCAAGTTCTAATTTACTTCTTTCAATTATTTTATTTGATAAACCAAGCTTTTTAGCTATTTCAATCGCGTTTGATTTACCTGGTATACCAATTAATAATCTATATGTTGGCATATATGTTTCACTGTTGAATTCTACACTGGCATTAACTATACCATCTGTTGTATATGCATATGTTTTTAAATCTGAATAGTGAGTTGAAACAATTACTTTAGATCCACATTCTTTTAAATATTCAATTATAGCAATTGCGAGACTCGCACCTTCTTTAGGATCTGTACCACTACCAAGTTCATCTAATAATACTAAAGAATTAAAACTTATATTATTTAATATCTTAATTACTTTTGTCATGTGTGATGAGAATGTAGATAGTGATTGTTCAATAGATTGTTCATCGCCTATATCTACTAATATATTATCAAAATATCCAAATTTAGAATCAAGGGATGCAGGAACCATTAAACCCATATAAGCCATCAAATGTAATAATCCAATAGTCTTAAGTAAAACTGTTTTACCGCCAGTGTTTGGACCTGTTATTACGATACAATCAAATTTATAACCGATATTACAATCAACAGGTACACAAACATCTTTTTCAATTAAAGGATGACGACATTTTTTTATATTAAATTTAGGTTCATTAATTACACTTGCTTCATTATATTCATATTTTAAACCCATACTGGCTTTAGCAAATATGATATCTAATATAGTTAATATTTCTAAATTATTTATTAATACTTCACCATCATTAGCTACTAATAGGCTTAAGCTTTTTAATATTAATTCTTCTTCATGTTTTTCTTTTGCTTTAAATGTATCAATTGAATTAGTTATTTCAATTATAGCCTCAGGCTCTATATAAGCAGTTGTTTGTGAAGATGAAATATCATGAACAATACCTTTAAAAGTATTTTTATATTCAATTTTAACAGGCAAACAATATCTATTGTTTCTTTGGACTATTAATCCTTCTGTTAGTTCTTTAGCATGACTAATTAATAATTCATTTAATTTACTTTTAAGTCTATTTTCTAAAGTCTTAATAGATCTTCTTATTGTAAATAATTCTCTAGATGCATTATCTAAGATTTCACCATCTTCTCCAATGGCTAAGCTTATATTTGATTTTAAAGCTTTAGGTATAACTATATTAGCTACATAATTATTTAATGTAGGGTTATCTAATTTAATATTCTCTAAATCTTTAAAATATCTAATTACTCCATTTGATATATCGATTAATTTAACTATATCCAAAAGTTCATTTCCTCTTAAAATACCATTTTGCATACTTCTTTTAATTGGCATTAAAACAGGACGAAGACCACTAATAGGTAAATTAGATAATTTTACAATTGAGTCATATGCTTCTTTTGTTTCTTTTTGTCTTTTAACAATTTCATCATATGAATAATCATAATCAAAAGATAATAATTTTTCTTTTGCATAATCTGTAATTATAAAATTTGATAACATAGATAAAACCTTATCTAATTCCAACGTATTATAATCATACATAATAAAACTCCTTTTAAAAAATAGAGGGATTCTATTTTAGTATTGAATCCCCATTTTGTAATAAATTAGCGAATGTGACAACTCTAGTACCATAGACATCTGTCTTTGGTGATACGAATTCCATCTCACATTCATTGACATATCTAAGTAATGTTCTTGCATTAGGATAAATGATATATAATTTAACAGTTTCTTTATCATCTATTTTAGATTGAACATCCATACGCATCAATGGTTCAACATTTTCAACAAATTTTAATGTTGTATCATTGATTGTTTTTCTTAATTGCCACTTAACTGAATTGTTGATAGTTATTTCTTGATTTGCGAAATTAGGAATTATTTTAATAAAATAAATTCTTTTTTCAGTTGTTAATTTATATTCATATTCATATGCATTCTTTTCAATATGAATTAAATCACCATTACATTCATTTTTTCTTTTATTTAAATATTCATCAATATCTTTGTTCATTTTCTTTATTAATCTGTTTTTAACTACAACTGAAATAACAAAAGATACAATTAATAAAACGAATAATGTAATTAATATAATAAGAATATATTTAATACTTGTTGGCATTTTTACTCTCCTTTGTTACTATAATATTTTTTAAAAACATATTTAAAGAAAGCTATAATAATCAGAATAGAAAATACTACTACATTAAATAATACGACACCTAAGCCTACATATAATACATTTTTATTTTCATTGACAGCGCCAAGAATAATAAGTACAGTACCAATTGCCTGAAATACAAATAAAAATAATATTACAGCAATTACAGTACTAAATTTTTGCTTCTGTTGCACCTTTGATTTCTCCGTTGATTCTAGATTCAACTAATGTGCCTATTTCTGTAGTATTTAATTCTTTATAATCTTCAAATCTTATTGGCTTTAATATTCTTAATCTAATTACTTTTTTCTTAAACAATTTAACTTTTGATATTTGTGATGAACCAATTATGGCAATCGGTAAAATAGTTGCACCTGGCTTTTGAGCAAGCTTATAAGCACCTGGTCTTAAATCTACCATTTCTTCTGTGTCACGAGTTTTAATACCACCTTCTGGGAAGATAATAAAATTGATACCACTTTTGACTTGCTTTATGGCTTCAATCATGACACGAGCACCTTCTCTATCATTATCTCTATCTAAAGAAATTGATGTGAAGGTCTTTCTTAATATTTGCATAAAATGATTTTGGAATAAGCTTTTTTTACCTACGGCAGCCATAGGTCTTTTATGAACACCATAATAAACTAATAATGGATCTAAATCAGATTTATGATTTGCATAAACAACAAATGTTTCTTCAGGAATGTTTTCTTTACCTTCAACGATAAATTTTATATGTGCAAATTTAATAGCTAAATTAGATGCACTCATCAATAAGAAATGCTTTAAAAAACGATTGTTTTTTGTATGTTGACCAATTATTAACAAATATAAATATAAAATTATACCTAAAGTTAATAAGCTTAATAATATACCAAGTGGTATCCATAAGAATAAGAAATATGCTGATAAATCAATTAAAAAATAGAATAATAATGAATATAAAGCACTAATTATTATAAATAAAAATAGCAGTGTCATTATTTTTTCCTCTCAAATATTGTATATCTAACTTTTTCTGTATCATTTTCCCAAATTAACATGTAATCATCAAAATTAATTTGTGGGAAATATCTATTGCCCTTATATTCACCTTTTACAAATGATATATATAATCTATTTGCGTAAGGCAAAGATAATTTATAAATAGTCGCACCACCGACAACCCATAAATCACCATCAAAATTCTTTAAAAAATCTATGATGTCATAAACCATTTCACATCCATCAATAACTAAATTCTTATCGATGGTTGCTACATATATTTTACCATATGGCAAAGGCTTATCTTTGTAATATCCTTTTAATGAATAATAAGTTTGATCACCCATTAAAACAATTTGTCCATTAGTTTTAGCTTTATAATACAATAAATCTTCTTTTATATGCCAAGGAATTTTATCATCTATTCCCACCAAATTGTTTTTATCCATTGCCCAAATTAATGAAATCATTATACGCTCACCTTACCCTTAATTCCTTTATAAGGATTATAATCTACTAATTCAAAATCCTCATATTTGAAATCATAAATTGATTTAACATTAGGATTTATAATCATCTTAGGTAAAGGACGAGGTTCTCTTGTTAATTGTAAATTAACTTGATCCATTAAGTTATTATAAATATGTGCATCACCTAATGTATGAACAAATACACCTGGTTTTAAATCACATACTTGTGCAATCATCATAGTGAATAATGCATATGATGCAATATTAAATGGAACACCTAAAAATACATCTGCACTTCTTTGATATAATTGGCAAGATAATTTACCATCATTTACATAAAATTGCATAAAGCAGTGACATGGAGGCAATACCATTGATTGTACTTCTGTTGGATTCCACGCAGAAATAATTAATCTTCTACTATTTGGATTAGTCTTGATATCATGAATTAAATTTTCTAGTTGATCAACACCACCAAAGTTTCTCCATTGCTTACCATAGATTGGGCCACAATTACCATATTTTTTGGCAAATTCATCGCTTTCTTTAATCTTAGCGGCAAACTCTTCAATTGTTTCACCCTTATAATCGCTTGATTTTTGATATTCAGCATAAGGCCAATCATTCCAGATTCTTACATCATTATCAACTAGATATTTAATATTAGTATCTCCATTAATGAACCATAATAATTCATGGATAATACTCTTTAGGTGAACTCTTTTAGTTGTTAAAAGAGGGAAACCTTCTGACAAATCAAATCTCATTTGATAACCAAAATATGAGATTGTACCAGTACCTGTTCTATCACCTTTACTAGTTCCTTCTGCTAAAATTTTTCTACATAAATCTAAATATTGTTTCATATACTCACCAAAGCTTCCTTTACTTTAAAATCATAAATTAAAATTATGAATAATTATAATTTAACAAGTTTTGTTTTTTATACAATCACCTATTTTTAATTATATAATAATTAAGGCTTAAATAAAAGAAAAAAAGACTAATTTCTTAGTCTTTTCAGACTGTTGACAAACTCGTAAAAGAGTCGAATCAACAGTCTTTTATTTTGCTCTAGTTTTATGTAGATAAGTATTTCTAGGTTTTATATTATATCTATGATATAATATAATTATAGGAAGAGTGATATTTATGATGACTAAAAAAGACAATATTGGTAAATTTGAGATGATTTTTGACACTTTAGAAGGATTGGTACCTGCTAATCATCCAGTTAGAATGTATGATTCGGCTATAGATTGGAAATTTATCTATCCTCTTGTTGAAAATCTTTATTCTAGTACTGGTAAACCTTCAATTGATCCAATTGTATTATTTAAAATGGTATTCATTAATTATATTGATGGTATTCATTCTTTAAGGAAAACATGTGAAAGATGTAATACTGATGTTGCTTATAGATGGTTTTTAAGAATTAATTTTTCTGATAAAGTTCCTGATCACTCTACTTTCTCTCAAAACCTTAGAAGAAAATTTTTAGAAACTAATTTGTTTAAAAATATTTTTACTGAGATTATT
>JAILIY010000106.1 GCA_024695025.1 Acholeplasmatales bacterium | reverse complement strand
TTATAAATTGTATGGATTGTACAATTATCAAATAATGTTGAATTGTTTGTACCAAAGATATAATCTGTTGTACCTGAAATATATGAATTATAGAAATATTGACGATTACCTAATAATTCAAGTGTATCTTGATAACCAAGAAGTGAACAATTATTCATAATGAATTGATCAGCTTCAACTAATAATGCAAGTGCTCTATGTTCTGTAACTTTATTATTACTTGCAAGATAAACATTAGTACCCTTGCTTGAATCATAATAATATACAGAACTTAGATAATCATACATATTATTGAATCTTGTATCATTATTCCACCAGTTAGATATTGTTAAATTTTCGATAACTAAACCAACTGCGCTACTTCTAACTGATACAGTTTGAGTTGAGTTAGTTGAATTAGTTAAGCCTTGTTCATAAACACCATATAATGAATCCCATTCAATTATTGTTGCATAATTAAAATCAGTTGCGTTATATTGTTCATCACCTTCATAAGTTGCATTAACAGTACCTGCACCTTTAATTGTTAAATAAGGAACATCTATTTCAAGTTTTTCATAATATTGACCTTGGCTAATATATAATGTAGCTCTTTTTTCTTGTGATGTAGTTACGAAATTTCTTAAATATTCTAATGCTTGTTCAATTGTATTAAATGTAATATATGTATTACCATCAAGTACGGTTGTTCCACCAACAGTATAATTACTACCTACTGCCACATAATAATATGAGCTATCAGGAAGGACATAAACAGTATATTCAGTACTTAAATTTAAATAATCAACTGTGATTGTATAAGTACCTGCAGTACTTGAATAACCTGTGAATAAACAATCAGAAATATCAGATTGATAAACATCATCAACTAATAATGTTAAATAAGAAGTATCTAAAGCTTCTCCTTCTTTATAAATAGTTTTTACATAATCAGTGTGGTAAGTACCATTACTACCACTCATAGTATAAAAATTTAAATCTAAATTAGAAATTTCTGCATCTGTAGATGTACCAATTTCAAGTGATGAATAATAATTATTACCACTACCCGCATGACTTAATACAACATCAGGAACATCATTACTATCATTTAAGATAGTTACATTTGATTTACTTTTAGTTGAATCATAATAGAATAATGATTCATTAGTATCAAAGTTTGTATAATCTGTTAAGCCATCTGGTGAACAAATGCTACCTGAAGATGATGTAGTTCTAGTTGCTGATGTATTAGATGAATATGCCTTATTTGAACCGGATGCTGTTAATACATAAATACCATCAGCACCAATTGCTAAACCACCAGATGAACTATCAGATAATGTTACATTTGAAGTATATGTATTATTAATAGCCTTTATTGTTGTACCTACAGGATCAACACTATTTTTAACTTCATATGCTAACATTAATGGGTTTTTACCATCGAAGTAATTGCCTTCTGCAAATACAAATGATTTTGCTCTAGTACTAATACCTGTTGATGTTGTATCGAAGTAATAATTGTTATAAATATGTGCGTTTGCTTGCCTAATTAATGGTAATCTAGCTTTACATGAATTGTAATAATTGTGATGTAATGACACATTATATTGAAGTGCATCATTGCTTGAACCAATTAAATTTGTTTTATGAGTTTCATTATATACACAATAAGAAATTGTTAAATTGTGTGCATATTTAAAATCTGTTGAACCATCACCATCAGTTTTATCATTTTCATATGTAACATCTAAATTATTAATACCTTCATCAAATGTACAATTGTGAATCCAGAAATTAGCATAATCCATATCTGAATTACTTCCACCTTGGATACCTATTGCATCTTCTGGATAACTTCTAAATTTTAAATTCTTAACTTCAATTGAATTACTATTACTGAAAGTGAATCCCCATTGATACATACCAGCGTTAGTACCAATACCTTCAATTGTAACATTAGATACATTACTAATATCAGCCATATTAAAATATGAATCTAATTCTTGATAACTACTACTTGTACTTTTAAAGCTATATGAGATGTATGAAGAAAGTCCATCAAGTTCAGTAATTCCTGAGGCTAAATCATTTGACATTGAATTTAAGCCTAAAGATTTCATTTCAGATTCATATAATCTATAGTAACTAGATGACTTAGTAGTATCCCAACTGCTATCATTTTCTGAATTATAATAATAACTTGCTAATGCAAATTTTCGTTCATCTGTACTACCATTACCAAATGTAGCTTCTGTATCTACATAATCCCATTGTGTTGTTTGAATTTCATCTAAAACTCTAACAACTAATGGATAACTAGAATTCTTTTGAGCTTTTAATATTGATACTAAACCTGTATAAATAGTGCCATTAATTGTTGCTTGTACAGTATTCTTTGTATCATCTGTTACATATACTACTACTGTATCATCCTTAAGTGTACCATCATCATTATATGCACCTACACCACTTGTGTAATTAAAGTGTGCATAACCTGATCTATCTTGACTTGATACTTCAACCCTATTTGATACTTTATATTCAGTTGTATCATCTGCAAGTTCTACTTTTATATAATAAGAACCTTGAGCTAAACCAACTAAATATGCAGTTGCAAGTCCACTTGTACTATCGATTAATATTAATTCATTATCAATTTGTGTATATGTTGATTTATCAGTTGAATAATAAACATTAAAATCAGTTTTTTCTGCGTCAGTTGCACAATTAAATGTTACAGTTGCTGTCTCATTATAACCATATGCACTTTCAATGCTTATTGATTCACTCCATAATCTTGCAACATCATTTTTATAATGCCATGCAGCTTGACTATATAAATCACTATAAATATAAACTGTATTTGATGTGTTATTTGTAAGTGTATCTAATGATGTACCTTCATATAATAATATTGCACTACTACTTACACTACCTGACTCAATAACTTCGTAAGAAGTTGGAATAATTATTTTAGTTTGAGATGTAAGTGAGCTCGCTTTAATTGTTGTTACAGCTACATAAACACATTCTTCTTTACTTGAATCATAATATAATTCTTTACTTGGTAATGTTAATTCAGTATCAGAACCATTATATCCTGTTAATTCATATTCACCATCAGAATAATTGAAAGTATAATCTGAATCTAAATAAGAACTACCATCTAAATATAAAATAGTTAAGGCGTTCTTATTAGCTAATGAATTACCAATTACTGTTTCTGTATTTGATGTGTATACATTGCAATCAACAGAGATGTAATAATCCCAACAATCAGTTGGAATTCCTCTCATTGTAAATACAACATACCAAGTGTTATCTTTTGTAACTAAAGTATTATCTGAATAATAACCAGTATATACGGTGTCAACAGCTTGTGTTTTTTCACCCATATATATAGTAGTTTTATCAGAATTATAGATTTTGTATGTTAATGAAACATCACAATCTAATGTCTTTAATTCAAAAACGTATCTTAAACTGATTTCATCTTCTGATACATAAGATATTTGCGCATATGAATTACCTAAAACGTCACTTGTTGATTCTGATATTTGATATGCAGCACCATAATCTGATACTTCTGAATCTAGTACTTCAAATACTACATCATCAGCATCTTTTCCATCATCAGTAGATTTATTTTCATCTGTTTTTTCATCTTCTTTAGTATTTTCATTCGTACTCGTGTTACTAAATTCATCACTAACTGATGAATCTTTACTAATTACAGTCTCTTTTTCTGCATTATTAGATTTAGAACAAGATGATAAAAATAAAATAGATGATAAAACAAATAAAGATGTCAATAATATTGACTTCATCTTCTTTCCCATATATTAAGCACCTGCCTTTGGAAAATCAACTGTTACTCCATCGTTTGTTGTGTCTCCTGATTCAACACAAATGTCGTTGATTTCGATTATTTCAGGTGTTAAATATGGTTTCTCGTACCCTTCCATTTTAAAACCTCCTAATATGATGTACATCATTTTAAAGTGTATTTAATTTTAGCATATAATTATCAAATAATTATGTGATTTTTATTAAAAAATAAAAAAAGGAGAAATAATTTTATATTTCTCCAAAATATCCTACGAATTAAATAATTCAGTTGATAAATATCTATCGCCATTATCAGGAAGTAATACAACTATCTTCTTACCTTTGTTTTCTGCTCTTAAAGCTAATTGCTTAGCAGCGTATAAAGCAGCACCTGAAGAAATACCGATAAATATACCATCTGATTTAACTAATTCAGCACCAGTTTTAAATGCTTCTTCGTTTGGTACTGTTATAATTTCATCATAAATTGTTGTATCAAGTGTATCTGGAATAAAACCAGCACCAATTCCTTGAATCTTATGTGGACCTGCTTGACCCTTAGATAATACAGGTGATGTTTGAGGTTCTACTGCAACTATCTTGATGTTCTTATTCTTTTCTTTTAAATATTTACCAACACCAGATAATGTACCACCAGTTCCTACACCGGCAACAAATATATCAACCTCTCCATCAGTATCATTCCAAATTTCAGGACCTGTAGTCTCATAGTGTGCACGAGGGTTTGCAGGGTTTACAAATTGTCCTGCAATAACTGAATTAGGTATTTCTTTGTTTAGTTCTGCAGCCTTTTCGATTGCACCTTTCATACCTTTAGTACCATCAGTTAATACAAGTTCAGCACCATAAGCCTTAATTAAATTACGTCTTTCTTGACTCATTGTCTCAGGAAGTGTAATTATTAATCTATAGCCCTTAGCTGCAGCAATTGCGGCAAGACCTATACCTGTATTACCACTTGTTGGTTCAATAATTGTTGAACCCTTCTTTAAAATACCTCTTTTTTCATAATCTTCAATAATAGCTCTCGCAACTCTATCTTTTACTGAACCAGCAGGATTTAATCCTTCAACCTTAGCGTATATAGTTGCGTCTAAATTATTATTTTTGTTGAAATTAACTATTTCAACTAATGGTGTATTACCAATTAATTCTTCTACTGATCTATAAATTTTACTCATTTTCTTTTACCTTCCTTAAATGCTATAATCAAAGCCATTTCTTTCTTTTTCTTTTTCGACTAAATCTAAAAGTGAAACACCTTTAGTATAATCTTTAATAACATCATAGTAGCCTTTCCAAAAATCTATTGTAGAACAATCCTCAACTCTTGGACACAGATTAACTTCTGTTTGTAGGCATGATATAGGTGCAAGTGTACCCTCAGCTACACTTAAAATATCATATGCAGTATATGATTCTACTCTTCTTGAAAGAATATAACCACCATTATTACCTCTGACACTTACAAGTAATTGTCCTTTGGTTAATAACGATACAACTTGTTCCAAATATTTAATAGAAATATTTTGCCTACTAGATACATCCTTTAGTGTAACAGGTGTTCCATTTGAATATGTAGCTATATCTATCATTAATCTTAATGCATATCTTCCTTTTGTTGAAATCATCTAATCACTCTTTTCCTACTAACATACTATAATTGTATCACTTTTTTGTTTATTCTTAAACATATAAATCACTTGATAAATAGTGATCTCCACTATCAGCTGATATAACCACGATGTTGACTGGATTTTTTGATTTAAGTGCTATATCTACTGCAGATGCTAAAGCAGCACCACTTGATATACCTATACTTATGCCTTCAATTTTTGGTAATAGTCTTGCATATTTATATGCATCTTCGTCTTCAATATCATAAATTATATCAATTATTCCATCTTCTATAGGTTTATCTTTAATATTTCCACCTATACCTTGTATCTTGTGCTTTAAACCTAAAGATGCGCCAGCAGGTTCAACACCAACTACCTTAATATTTTTTATTTTTTCTTTAAGGTATTTACCACATCCTCTAATAGTACCACCAGTACCACAGGCCGAAACGAAGTAATCTATTTTTTTCCCTAATGTTTTATATATTTCCGGACCTGTAGTCTCATAGTGTGCAAGGGGATTAATTGGTGTTTGAAATTGATCAGTTAAAACATAATTTTCATTATTATTAACTAATTCATCTAAAACCCTAATAGATTCTTTAATTGAATCTTTTCCATCTGTCAGATACAATTTAGCACCATAACTTTTTAATAATTTTTTTCTTTCATCACTCATATCCTTTGGCATAACTATTTCAACATTATACCCTTTATATGCACCTATTAGTGCTAAGCCTATACCAGTGTTTCCACTAGTTGCCTCAAGGATAATTGAATTCTTATTTATTTTATTGTTTTTTTCTAACTCAAGAACCATTCTTTTGGCAATTCTACTTTTTATAGAACCACCAGCATTAAAGCTTTCAAGTTTTATGAATATATTAGATTTAATCCCTAAATATTCTTTTAGTTTATTTAATTTCACAATTGGTGTATTACCAATTAATTCGTCAATACCATCATAATACTTTTTCATATTTTAACTATAGCTCCACTTAATTACTCTTTTTTCGAGCTTTTTAACAAGGATATCAATAACTGATACTACTAAAGCTAAAACCAAAATTCCAGCCAAAATAGCTCTAAAATCAAGGTTTCTTTCATATGTCTTAATAAAAAAGCCTAAACCTGCACTAGCACCTAACATTTCAGCGCCTGTAAGACACAAAAATGCAGCTCTTAAACTTCTTGATAATCCAACAATTATTGATGGTAATATATATGGAAATATCACTTTAAACAACATTTGTGGTGTAGATACACCCATTGTTTTAGCAGCATCTATTACTTTCTTATCAATTGACTTAACACTGTTTATTGTCTGTGTTAGTGTTGGCCAAAAAACTGATGAGAATATTACAAACACAGATGCTACATAAAATGTTGGTGCAATCATTACGACATATGGTGTGTAAATAAGCGGTGGTATTGGTGATATTACATTCGCAATTGGCATAATTACTTCTCTTACTCTAGGTATAAATCCTGCAAGAAGACCTAATACTACCCCAAATACTAAAGCAATTATAATACCGAATGTTAATAATTTAATTGAGGCGATGATACCATCTGTTATTTCTTCTTTCTTCTCTTTATAAATATGGAATAATCCTTCTGGAGCTGGTATCAACAAATCATTGTGTGTTTTACCAAGTTTATATGATAATTCCCATATTAATAAGAATGAGAAAAATACAATCGCCACATCAGATACACTTTTTCTTTTTTTAGTTACAAACATAATCAAATAATATATTTCAAATATAATTAAAAACATTATGTAAGTATTGTTTGGATAAATGTATTTATGTGATGTTTTATAATCTAGTACTATCGCAAACACTAAATTAAGTACAAATAATGTAGTTGCTATTAAAAAACCTAATATAAGTTTTTTATAGTCTGCACTATTTCTTTTAATACTGTTTATTTTTGATTTGAAATATGTAGAAATATTCATTATAACATCGCCTCCTCATGAATTTCATTTAAAACGATGTTATAGAATAATGAGAAAAGCTTTTTATATAATTCTTGATATTTTGGGGTTGAAACAAGCTCTTCCCTTATTCTTGGAAATTCAAAATCAATATTTAATACTTCTTTTATCTTACTTGGCTCCATGACAACTATCGTATCAGCTAAAAGCAACGCCTCGTCAATATCATGTGTTACAAATACAACAGTTTTATTGTTATCTTTTGATAATTTAGATACCAATTCTTGAAGCTCAAGTCTTAGTCTTGGATCGATAGCTCCAAATGGTTCATCCATTAACAATATGTCACTTTCAAGTGCTAAAGCACGAGCTACAGCGACTCTTTGTTGCATACCACCAGACAATTCATTTGGATATTTATTTTGAGCATCTAGCAATCCAACATTTTTAAGATATTTTTTTACTAAAGCTTCTCTTTCTTTTCTTTTATATTTTTTCTTTGCTTGTTTTATTCCAAAAAGCACATTACCTTTAACTGTTAAAAAAGGAAATAGTGAATAATGTTGAAATACTACTGCCCTATCTATACCTGGGCCTTCTATTTTCTTATTATCAATTAAAACTTCGCCACTTTTTGCCTTGTTTAATCCACTAAGTATTGATAACAATGTTGACTTTCCACAACCTGAAGCACCTAAAATGCACACAAATTTTCCTTCTTCAATATTTAAATTAATATTTTCTAAGGCAGGAAATATTTTCTTTTTACTACTTAGATAATCAAAATATAGGTTTTTAATTTCAATTTTAAAAGCCATATTAATCATCTCCTCTATTCTTCTAGCAAGAATAATGATTCACCAACAGATACTAAATCATCATGCCCAGGATATATATAATAATCCTTTGGATATGACAATAATTTTTTTAGTGTCTTTTTCATATCCTTTTCACTTCCAGTTGGATATGTTGTCATTGCGTGACGACCACTAAAAATAGTATCACCTGTAAATAGGGCATGACTAATATTATATGAGGTTGCCCCAACTTGATGACCTGGAGTTGATATGACATTGACATCAAATCCAATGATGTTTATTACATCTTTATCTTTAACATTTATTATATTTAAGTCTTCCTTTTTAAAAGGAGTTTTAGATTTAATCATATAATATGATGTTATATATTCATCATCTAGTTGTTCTTCTGTTTCTTTTGACATATAAATAGGGATGTTTGTTCCTTTAAAATATTTTAATCCATCGATATGATCCATATGAGAATGAGTAATAAATATTGCCTTTAAGTTGTATCTTTTATTAACTATATCTAATACTTTATTAAACTCAAATGATGTATCAAACAAGATTGCATCATCTCCATTTGATACTAAATAAACATTAGTATCAGCTCTAAAACCTTTGCCGTATTGAAACAATTCAATATTTAAATCTTTTAAATATTTCATTTCAGATACAGTTGTCTTAGGATAATGTCCTGCATAGATAATATAATCATCATCATATGATAATATTTTATTCATACTATCTAGCATATCTATATGGTTACCTGTTAGATAAGTTGTCATACCGTGTCGACCCCTAAATAATGTGTCACCTGTAAATATTATTTTAAGTTTATCTATGACAAAGCTTAATGAGCCATCAGTATGTCCCTTTGTCGATAAAACTTTTATTTCATAACCTATTAAATTTAAGATATCATTATCTTTTACATTAATTATATTTAAGTCACCTTTTTTAAAAGGTGTTTTTTCATCATTTATATAATATGATGATAAATAATCATCATAAATTGCAGTTTCTGTTTCTTTTGACATGTAAATAGGAATCTTTGAATCTTTAAAGAATTTTAATCCATCGATGTGGTCTATATGTGCATGAGTAATTAAAATAGCTTTAACATTATAATGCTTATTGATATCATTTAAAATATTATCAAATTTATATGATGTATCAACTAATACAGCATCGCCATTTTCATTACTTATGACATGCACATTTGTTCTTATTCCACATTCATCGCCTGATATATATTCTTTTATCATACGTTTTGAGAATTGTATAAAGCAAGCTTATCATTTAAGTATTTGCTAGATGGATTATCTTCAAGTAATTCATCTAAAGCTTCCTTATATATTGATGTATCAATATGTTCATCAATATTAACCTTGCTTAAATCTGCATCTCCAAAGAATCCTATTTCAGCTGCGGCATTATAATAATCTATAATACCTTTTCTATTAGGGTCAGCTGTTAATTTAGAAGCTGTCTTGTATAAGTAATTATTAACATACTCTGTTGTTTGACCTGTAAAGTCTGCAACTAAGCTTAATACTTGTTGTCTATTGTCTTCATTTTCAATGAATTCCCAAGCTTTGATTCTAGCTTTTTCTAATTTGACAAAAGCATCTCTTTTTTCTTTGATCTTAGTTGGTGTAGTTGTTTCACGGCAGCATACATAATTTGGTACTAATTCGCCTGTCCAATATAATTTTTTAACTTTTAAATTAGATTCGTAAGATGCCATTGCTGCATCTGATACGAAAGCGACATCAATTTCACCTTTTTCTGCAGCTTGTGTAGCTAAAAGTGGTGTTTCATAAATCTTAACTTTAATTGTTGAAATATCGATATTTGGATAATTTTCTTTAATATATTTTCTACCAATTATCCAAGCTTGTTCATCGTTTTTCATACCTACTGTTATGTTATTATAATTATTGAAATCTAAATACTTTTCATAATTTGATGGCTTAGTAAATAATCCTCCACCTTCTGATGCAGTACCAGCAATAATTTTTAAATCATCACCACGAGCTATAGCTGATAAATGTTGTGGGAAGCCTGTAGATAAGATATCTAGTGTATTTTTATTAGTCTTTAAGGCTGCGAAGGCATCTGCAAATGATATATTGACATATTTCATTTTAATACCTTCATCTTCAATGTAACCAAGCTTATCTGCAACTTGTGTAATTGCACTACGTGCAGCACCTGATTGATATGAATAATAAATAGTGTTTTTATCTGATTTTTTACCGCATGATGTAACTGATAATGCAGCTGTTGTAACTAAAAGGGCACTTGCTGCTACTTTAAATAATTTTATAAATCTCATTTTAATCTCTCCTCAATTATTAGATTCTATCAAGCGCGTTCTTTAAATCGTCAATTATATCATCGACATTTTCAAGACCGATTGATAATCTTACTGTATTTTTATAAATGCCTACCTTATTTAATTCTTCTTCATTTAATTCTGCATGTGTTGTTGATGCTGGATGAATAACTAATGATTTAGCATCTGCAACATTCGCAAGTAATGAGAATATTTCAAGGTTATCAATAAATTTTAATGTATCTTTTTCATCACCATTAATTTCAATTGTAAATATTGAACCTCCACCTAATGGGAAATATTTTTTGTATAATTCTTTTTGTTTTGGATCTTTTGAATATAATGGGTGATTAACATTTAATACTTTTTTATGTCCACTTAAAAACTTTAATACCTTTAAGGCATTTTCAACATGACGTTCTACTCTAAGTGATAATGTCTCAAGACCTTGTAAAGCAACGAATGCGTTAACTGGTGATATAGCGGCACCTGTATCACGCAATAGAATTGCACGAATATATGTTACGAAGGCATTAGGGCCAACAGCCTTTGTAAAAGATACACCATGATAAGATGGATTTGGTTTTACGAATTGAGGGAATTTACCGCTCTTTTCCCAATCAAATTTACCACCATCAACGATGACACCTCCTAAAGCTGTACCATGTCCAACAATGAACTTAGTTGCAGAATGTACTACGATATCTGCGCCAAATTCAATTGGTCTAATTAAATAAGGTGTACCAAATGTATTATCTATAACAAGTGGAATATTGTGCTTATGTGCTATTTTTGAAATAGCTTCAATATCTACAACATCACTTCTTGGATTACCTAATGTTTCGATAAATACTACCTTAGTATTATCTTTAATTGCTTTTTCAAAATTATTTACATCGAATGGATCAACAAATGTTGTATCTATTCCGTACGCTCTTAAAGTGTGTTCAAGTAAATTATATGAACCACCATAAATATTATTTGCGGCAACGACATGATCGTTTGCGCCAGCTAAAGCTAAAATTGAATATGTTACTGCTGCGGCACCACTTGATACTGCAAGTGCTCCTGTACCACCTTCAAGTGATGCAATTCTTGCTTCAAATACGCTTTGTGTTGGGTTTGTTAAACGTCCATAGATATTCCCTGGATTTTTAAGTCCAAATCTGTCTCTTGCGACAGTTGTATCATCAAATACATAAGATGATGTTAAATAAATAGGTACTGCACGTGCTCCTGTTGCACTATCTGCACTTTCTTGACCTACATGTAATTGTCTTGTTTCAAATTTATAATTTTTATTGCTCATAATTTCTTTTCTCCTTAATTTTATATATACTAATTAATAAATTTTTCTTAATTTCAAAAATGATAATTATTATTAATCACACATTCGATATATTGTGATTAAATATTTAAATCTACTAACTCTTTTCATACATCGACCATCCATTATAATCATAATATCGACCTCTTTTCTACTTTTCCTACTTGTTTACTAGGATTAAGCATATTATAGACAATAAAATATAGGATGTCAACATCTTTTTTTAAATTTTTTTTATAAAAATAATGGGATTTTAAAATGTAAAACTTTTTCACTTAAAAGGTGCAGTATTTTGGTTTTTTGGCATTTTTTCAATAAAAAAAGTATATTTTTTGTTTTATAATTAGATATATAAATATATATTTAAGGTATTTTTTGTAATATAATTAAACTGTAGGGAGGCGATTTTAAAATGAAATCATTAAAACATGCGCTTAATTTTATATTGGCGTCTTTGCTTGTTATCACATTAATATCGTGTGGTAAAAACAATTCATCAAAGAATGATGCATCAAGTTCAATTGAAGCTTCATCAAGCCAAGAAACACAAGCTTCTTCTAGTTCTGAAAATTCATCTTCATCTGAAGAAATTAAAGAAAATTATGTACAACTTAATTCTTCCGTTGAATATAATGAAGGTGTAACAACAATTAAAATATCAACTGACGAAGCAGCCTTTAGTACAGACATTACGATTGAAGATGTAATTTTATATGATGTATCACTTGCTGATACACAAAATTATAGTGATGTTTATAGTTTTATTAATGACAACAAAAAAATAATCAGCCAATTATTAATTGATATAAGCAATCTAGTATTTGTAGATAATAAAACAATTACTGTGGATGCTATAACTGATTTTGATACAGATTACGGATTTTTTATTAATCCAACTAAAATGTTGAGTGAACAATTTGGATATGGATTCTTACCATCTCCACTTGAAAGACAAATTGATGTTCAAACACAATTTGAAGACGACATAATTAAAGGAATGGCTGGTTGGGATGTAGCTAAAATGGCAATTGATATTGCTTCTGCTTACGCATCAATTATAATTGGTGCTTACACTGGACAAGCTTTAGCTATCTCTGGTGGTATATTCTCAATAATATCAACAATGGGCGGTAAGTTCTTCGACAATAGTCCTTCTATTAGCGATGTTATGAATCGTTTAGATAATATTGAACAAAAGATTGATCAAATTGCTGATACAATCAATCAAAATCAACAAGAATTATTAGATGTTTTAGCTCGTCAAGAAGCTATGATTGATGAATTATTATTAAATCAATATACTCAAAATATTACTAATTACAACAATGATAAAATTAATCCTATCGAAACATTTAATATTTCATATAAAGATAAGGTTGAACAAGCATTAAAATCTTATTTAGAAGAAGGCAAGACAATATCTGTATATTACAATTCAAATAATGAATTAGTATTCACTTCTGGTTTAAGTGAAACAGAAATGGCATCATTCACTAAAGTTGAATATACAATCGATAATTTTGAAAGTGCATTAGCTAATTTAGAAAAGCATAATAATATTGTTACAGATGAATTACCTACTGAAATGAAAAAAGATATTAAAAAATACTTACCTACTGGTACTCAAAATTTAGATTCAGTTACAAACAATGTCTATTTAACAATAATGGATAATATATCATATACAGTATTAAGTGCTGATACTATGCATGATTCTATTGTACAACTTATGGCAAATACTAAATTCTTATGCCAAGCAATTAGTGGTGCAAACGGCGATTCTATATTAAATTCATATAGTGGTAGATTAAAACATATTTATAATTTCGCAATCGAATATAAACCTGTTGCTAGATCACTTTTAGCTTCAATTAGATTTACACTTGATCAATATTATAATTTAGCTCAAACTTGTTGTTTAGCTCAAAAAATTAATTGTAAAGATATGGCTGATGCATATACAGCAGCTGCCAACTATATTAAATCATATTATGACAACGCATTTGATATGCCTGACAATTATTCATTTGCCGCAAATAGAGTTGTTAAGGGCGATTTAATCGGTGCTTATTACAACACTTGGTATACTAACCCAGGAAATGATCCTTCATTCCATGCACAATTAATATTCAAAAATAATATTAGAATTACTCATACTGGTGCTTGTACAACAGATGGTGATACTGTAAATATTGGTAGCTTCAATATAATTGATCAAAATTTATATAAAGCTATTGGTAGACGTTATATAATTCAAAGATCAATGGGTCTTACAGAACATACTTCTTTTTCTGACTACATGGGTAATATCGGTACATTTGATGCCAAATATAAAGATTATAAATATTTAGCAATGGCTAATATAGTTCCACAAAATGCAAACTTCGTAGTTGATATGTCAGACAGAGACTTAAACAGTGGTGACACAGGCTTATTACTTTATTGTCAAGCCAAAGGTAATCCTGATGGTTATTATTATAGAGTTGGTATGCAATACAATTATAGATGTCATGATACAGCAGACTGCTGGAGTGGTCATTTAACTTACGCATCACTAATCACAGGTGATACAGGTACAAATTATTTAACAAATCAAAACTTAATTGCTTACGCAAGATATGATGAAAGTCACTGGTATTGGATTGATGATGAATATTATTCATTCGTAACACACGATGTCGGTACATTCTTCTACATCTTATATTATTAAAAAAAATAGAGTCAGTTCTTATTATGAACTGGCTCTTTATTTTATATATTAAATCTTTTTAATTGAAGGATGATCTGCCTTCAATTTTTTTATGCCGTATTCTTTAGAAAATGCGACTGTAATCGTATCATTAACTTTTGATACTACTATGCCATCACCAAATAATTTATGATTGATTTTATCACCTTTATCAATAGAATTAGTTGGTTTAATTTCTTCAGTTTTCTTTGTTAATTCTTTATGTCTTTGTTTGAAGTTTAATGTAGTATTATTCACATTATGAGTTTTTTTGACATATTCTTCGTAACAATTAGAATCCATTTCATATATGAAACATGACATAGGATTATTAGCCTTTTGACCATATCTCATTCTTGAATCTGCACAAGTTAAAAATAAATTATCTTTAGCACGTGTAACACCGACATAACAGATTCTTCTTTCTTCTTCAAGCTCAAATTCTGATTCGATATTTGAATTAGGGAAGATTCCATCTTCCATCGCTACCATAAAGACTGTTTTAAATTCAAGTCCCTTAGCCTGATGGAATGTTGATAATCTTACACAATCATCATCTTTGAATTCTTCATTATCTATTCTAAGTGCTAAATCCTCAAGTATAGATGTTAATTTTTGAATATTATCTCCTTCATAGAATTCTTCTGATTCTTTAAGTACAGATTTTAATTCATAAATATTATCCATACGTTCTTCTATAATTTCTTTATCTTCACCAAATTCTTCTTTTAGATATTGTTTATAATTGTATTCTTTTAGAATAATATCTACTAAATCAACTAATTTAACATTATCAAGCTGTGCTTTAATTGAATCAGTTGTAGTTTTAAAGATAGCTAAATTCTTAGCTCCTTCTCCACCGCCTTCATAAAATGGGATTGAATCATATAATGATTTATTTACATTTCTTGAACAAGCCTCAAGCTTATCAAGCAAAGCATTACCTATTTTTCTTTTTGGTTTATTTATAATTCTTTTAAAAGAAAAATTATCATCGCTATTAACAATTACTTTAATGTAAGATAAGATATCTTTTACTTCAAGTCTTTGGAAAAATGATAAACCACCATATATCTTATATGGTATTTTATTTCTCACTAATATATCTTCAAATTCACGTGATATTGAATTAGCACGATAAAGTATCGCAAAATCTTCGTATTTATCGCCTTTAGCGTGTAACTCTTTAATCTTATCGACAACGAATGAAACCTCGTCATATGACGAAAATGCACGATATAAAGTAGGTAAATTACCTGTCTTGTTGTTAGATGTCATTACCTTTTTGATTTGATTAGGGTTATTAGTTATTACTGAGTTGGCTAAATTTAATATTTCTGTTGTAGAACGATAATTCTTCTCAAGTAATATTAATTTAGTGTCCTTAAAATCATTTCTCATCTTCATGATGTTTTCTATTTTAGCACCACGGAATGAATAAATAGATTGGAAATCATCGCCAACAACAAATAGGTTTCTATTTACACATACTAACATCTTAATTAATTTATATTGTAAAGAGTTAGTATCTTGAAATTCATCAACCATTACGTAATTGAATTGATTTTGATATTTAGCTAATATATTTGAATCAGCTTCAAATAATTTAATTGTATTGATAATTAAATCATCAAAATCTAATAGATTTTCTCTTTTTAAATAATTTTGATACATATCTTTAATATCATAAAATTCTGATTCTTTAGATTTAGATTTAAATGTGACAGTCATATTATTTTTTGCCTTAGAAATATTTTTTAATATTTCTCTAGGCTTAGATTCATATTCTGTGTTAGCCATTAAATCCTTAACTATCTTTAATTGGTCATCATCATCTATGATATTAAATCCTTTTTTATAAGGAGGTAATTTATCGATATCATTTCTTAATACTCTCACACAAAATGAGTGGAATGTTGATATCCATAAATATTTAGTATCAATATTAATTAAATTACCTATTCTATCCTTCATCTCTTTAGCTGCCTTATTTGTAAATGTAACAGCCAATATAGAATAAGGATTAACCCCTAATTCTTCAATTATATATGCAATTCTTGTCGTCAAAACCTTAGTCTTACCAGAACCGGCACCAGCCATAACCATGACAGGTCCTTCTGTTGTTTTAACAGCTAGGGCTTGAGCTTCATTTAAATTGTCTAATAACATTATTAATCATCACCTAAAAATTCTTCATATGTAGTAACCTTATCAGTTATACTACCATCTCTATTAAATGAAATAATTCTATTGGCAACTGTTTGAAGTAATTCAGCATCGTGAGATGAGAATAATATATTGCCTTTAAAATTAGTCATACCTTCGTTTAAAGCTGTAATAGATTCCAAATCTAAATGGTTTGTTGGATCTTCAAATACTAATACATTTGGTGATTCAAGCATAAGCTTTGCAAACATACATCTAACCTTTTCACCACCAGATAATACATTACATTTTTTAAGTGATTCTTCACCACTAAATAACATTCTACCTAACCAGCCACGAATAAA
>JAILIY010000101.1 GCA_024695025.1 Acholeplasmatales bacterium | reverse complement strand
TTGATTCTTCATTTAAATTGGTATAGTATCTATTATCTATTATACCTTCAAATTCACCATATTTAAATGAACAATACATAATACCATTATCTTTTAACAAATTACTACATATTATAAATACTTGATTAAGCTTTTCTTTTTTTATATGTAATAATGACGCACAAGCCCAAATGTAATCATATTTATCGTATTCTAAAAAACAATCATTTATATCTATGCATTCAACTTCTAGACCTTTTTCTTTTGCCTTAGATACAAATATTGGTTCTGGGTCTATTCCATATGTATCAAAGCCTAAAGACTTAAAATAAAGCATATCTCTTCCACTACCAAAGCCAATATCTAAAAGCTTACCTCTTGTTTTAGCATATTTTAAAAAGAATTTATAAATATCACCCATATCTGCATTTATGGTTCTATCAATATATTCTTCATAATTTTCATTATAAAAACTCATATTATCTATCCCATAATATAAATCCATTATGTAATGCAGCTACATATAATTTATTTATTCTTTCTTTATAATCTTCTTTTAATATGGTTTTATTTCTGTTTATCAATTTGTCTAAATATTTATTATTTGGTATTTTATTGTTTTTGGATTCATTACATTTAGAACAACTAAATACTAAATTCCATACTTGATCATCTTTGACAAATGACCAAGGAATGAAATGATCCATATGACATCCTTTTAAAGAGATTTCTTTGCCACAATAGAAACATTCAAGCTTATCACCTGATTCAAATAAACTATTTTTAAATACTTCAAGAGATTCTCTCTTAGTAGAATTATCTAATTTAGAAGCTAAATTAGCAGCTTCTTTATTAGCTATATTTAAATTATTCTCCATCCATAAAATCCATGCATAATAATTTAACTTTTCAAGTGCTGATTTATATTTTATTAAAAACTCATAACTATCTTTATTAAACCAAATCATTTTAGTATCTTTACTAAAACCATAAATAGTACTGTTTAAATCTGAACATAGTGCACCTACTACGTTAATTCCTATAACATGCTTTGTTTCAATTAAATATTGATTTTTAACTTTATCGTTTAAAGAATCAAAATCTACTTCATCTACCAAATTATCATATGAGATAATATTATAAATTGATTTTTCTATTAAACTTACCTTTCCA
The DNA here is from genome assembly GCA_024695025.1 of Acholeplasmatales bacterium. GTDB lineage: Bacteria > Bacillota_I > Bacilli_A > Acholeplasmatales > Anaeroplasmataceae > Anaeroplasma. The sequence goes on along the minus strand of JAILIY010000101.1, from coordinate 3,244 downwards.
TTTTGATACTGTGGTAATTTATATTTGGCTATTAAATTCCAATACATTTTAGAAAAAGAATAAGATAATAAATCAAATGATAATTCATATTTATCATTAACATTAAATAAATTATCTAGTATGGATTTAAAAAAAGCATATTTATAAGTCGCAGTTTTTTTAGAAAGCGAATTTAAAAAGTGCATACAATCACTCATGTACTCACTATCATCTATATGGACTTTTAAAATTTCACTACTTCTGTCCTTATGTCCCATAAATTCACCTTTTTCCAAAAACACATATTAATAAAAATGTTGTTCTAAAATCAAAACTTGACCATCAATTAATGATTCTTGATTTAATTTGATATTTTCAAAACCATTATCATTTTTAAACTTTTCTAATACATTTAAATCTAATAATATAGATATTATTTTTGGAACATAATAAGATTCTTTATCTTTAAACATTCCATAGCCTATTTCTTCATTAAGCTTAAAGCTCAAAATAGCTTTATCTTCTTCACCTTTTAAGAAATCAGTTAAACTCCTATATGAAAATTTAAATGTTTGGTGTTTTGAGTATATATTAGATAAATTCTCAAGCATTTTATTTACTTCAGATTTAATATTACTCTTTAATACTCTACCATTTTCCATAACTACTATCTTAGATTTATCTTGAGTGTAGTTATTACTATACATAGAGAAATTGCAGCCAGTACCATCTTTTTTATAATTAGTACAACCTAGCATTCTATCTCCTTTATTTATAAAATCCTTATTTTTAATTGGTTTTATAATTAAATATCCATCATGGCATTCAGGACATTTAGATATTGATAATTTATCTTTATTACCATTTAAATCATTTGTTAAGAATCCGCATACTTCTGGATCATTTGAACAAATCCATAGTTTCTTTGTTGCTTCAAAGAATTTAAAATTAGATGTTCTCTTTTGAAGTGGATATCCACAAATAGGACATTTATATTTGAAATCTCTATAATATTGCGGATTTAATTCAACTCCACGTAATATCACATTAGTAAATTTATCTTTTATTTCAGTAATAAATTTAGATGGGTGATTTTGAGGAGTTACTATATAAACTCTATTCTTTGTTCTTGTTAAAGCAACATAAAACAATCGTCTTTCTTCTTCGAAATCCATCTTTTCTTCATCTTTTATGACTAATTTCATTACTGGATCATCCTCTATTTTAGAAGGAAATCCTAATACATCGTCTTTTCCGTTAATTATAATTACGTTGTCTCTACCTAAGCCTTTTGAAGCATGAGCTGTCATAAATGAAATATCTAAATGTGGATATTTTTTAGATTTTAATCTATTGTCATCCCACACAAAAAAATCTTCTAATTTAGATAAGTTCTTACCTTCATAATTATATCTACCAATTAATAAAACAGTTTTATCTTCTCCATTTTTAGCTACTATATCATCTAGTGATTTTTCAATTGCCTCTCCTAATCTATAGAATGGTCCATGTGCCTTATCATCTTTATCATATGAATCATCATAGCTCATTAAAATTACTGGATCCTTAATTGATTTGTTAGATTTTAAATCCTTTTTGATTTGTTTCTGGTTTTCCATTATAAATCCACCAGCTATATCAATCAATTCCTGTGAATTACGATATGTTCTAGTTATTTTTAAAACATTGGCATATCCCATTTTCTCTTCAAATTTAGTAAATAAATCAATTTGTGCTCCACTGAATCTAAAAATTGATTGCCAGTCATCGCCAACTGCTATAATCTTAGCTTCACTAGCTTTAGATAACTTCTCACATAAATCAAATCTTTGAAGTGAAATATCCTGATATTCATCTACTAAAATATAATCATAGGGAAGCATATCATGTTCAGCAATTCTCTTATCTAAAATATTTACTGCATTATTAATCATATCTTCAAAATCAATTGCTGATTCTTCCATCCTTTTGGTTTCGTAAACATGGAAACATCTTTTGACTATCTCCAAGAATAGTTTTGTTCTTTCGTCTTTTATCGAATACTGCCACTCGTCAAATTTAGTATTAAAATCATAATTACATACCTTAAACTTATTAATAAAGTTACATACTAACATAATAAACTTATAAAAATATTTATCTTCTACTTTTTTTGCTAGTCTTTTATATATTTCAACATTGTTTTTTTGACTAAATTGAATACCAACTTTATATAATTCTTCCTCTAAATGAGAAATTAAATCTCTACCATCGTTATATTTAGAAAATGTATAAACAAGTTTAGTGCCATGAATTCTATGAAGTATTATTTTATCGTTGATATGTTGCTTGTAATCTTTTAATTCTTTTTCTGAAAATCTATTGTTCTTACCATCTTGAGATATACCAAAATGTTCTAGATATATTTCTTGGCCATTGTATTTAATTAAAAAGTCAGGGCAATATGGTTTTGTTGTATCAGCAAATCCGTGTTGATATACTGGCTCATAAACATAATCTATTCCCTTTATGAATAAGAAATTTGCTATCCTACATTCATCAATACTTCTTACTCTCTCATCGCGAATCGTAATTTTATTTTGCGTTTGTTGTTTATGATATTCATCTAGCATTTGTGTTAAATCTGATTTTAATGTGGTTACATCATTTGCTGACAAGGATTTAAACAATAGTGTAATATTATTTACATCGAAAGGCATATTTAAATATGAAGCAAAGAATAATAATATTTTTTTAATGAAATATTCATCATCAAGCTTATTTACTAAATAATCCTCTATTGTTTTATACATAAATCCAGTTTCAACAATCCTATGTTTAGTCTCATCGTTTTCTTTAATTATAGTATTACCAATAGAATGGAATGTTGCAATATTAACAGGTAATTTTAGCCTTTCAAATCTCTCCTTTAATTCTTGTGTCGCCTTTCTAGTAAATGACACTATTAAAACTCTATCAGGACTAACATTTTTTATATCAACTAAATATTTAACTTTAGCTTCTATTGTTGTTGTTTTACCAGCACCGGCTCCAGCTATAACTAATGTATAGTCTTCATCTGATAATACTACTCTTCTTTGTTCTTCATCTAACATAATATTTGGATCATCTTTTTTTAATACATTATCTAAATATTCTTTATCAGATTTTAAATGATTGTTAACATAGTATTCGTTATGCTTTTTTACTAATTTATCTGTATTATTATATGAATTAATAAGTATATTTAATTTCTTATAGTCTGTTTTATTATTTTTGCACCAAT
>JAILIY010000066.1 GCA_024695025.1 Acholeplasmatales bacterium | reverse complement strand
AACAATAATCGTTATTGTTGTTTATAATTTAATAACTAAGGGGGTACATAAACGTGAAAAAGCTTCTAATCGCTAGTGGTATTGTATTATTTGTTGCCTTAGAAGTATTTTTAATCCTAATCTTTAAAAAATAAATATCATTATCTCCAAGTATCTCATAATGAGTTAATATTAAATTATTATATGAAAGATATGAATCTTCTTTTTTTATTAAATCGATAGACATAAAATCACCCTATTTAAATTATATAATAATTTATACAAATTAAAAAGACACAAAATATATTGTGTCTTAATAATATTATATTCTTGCGTTATTAAATGTAGTATTGATTGTTGAAATATATTTTCTATCAAACATAGCTAATATATTACCCTTCATAGTATCTTTTTCATAATACTTTTCAAAGCCAATACCAGTAACATAATCATACATGTACCAGTATAAATCACAATCATATAATTCATCTTCATTTTTGCAAGCCTTAGCTGCTGATGCAATATCTTCTTTATCTTCCCAGTCAGCTATTTCATCACTTTGCATCTCAAGTAATGCATCATAAACATCGTTATATGGTGCATCATAACATACGTAATATGTATTTGCGTAAGTTGTAGATGAACAAACATCTAAATTACCATCTTCATCTAAAGCTGTACCATAGTTCATCATGAAGTTGATAAAATCATAAGCTAAATCTTTATGTCTTGAATCTTTAGTTACAACTAAATTATCACAGAAGGCAATTGTGTCTTTTGGAATATAAAAATCAAATCCAATTTCATATGATTTAGTATTACCTTTTGCGTTTGTATAATTATATACTTTATCATAATTACCATCTGAATTTGATTCATATGTTGAACCTTCTTCAAAAGGATAATTTGTAACATCTCTTAAGAATGTTGTAACACCATCGATATCAATCGCACCATCCTTGAAAGCTTTTACGCCTAATTTTGAAGCTTGTTCAGCATAATAATATAAGAAATCTCCTGTCCACATGAAACCTAAATCTAAGTTTTCAATAACGATATCCTTCTTAATATTATCTGTACCCCAGGCATTATAATTCATATTTTTAATAGTAGATTTAATCTTGTTTAATTTAGAAGTACCAAGTTCAACATCTGTTTCATAACCTAAATATCTACAAGCAGCATAATAAGCATGTTGATGTGAATCATACATCGCAACCTTAGTACCTGAAGGTAATGAGTTTCTGTCAAATAAACATGCCCACTCATTTTCATTTTGAGTAACAGCTTCTTCTAAGCCCTTTACACCTGTTGTGTACATATTACCCCATGTACCCCATAAATAAGGAACAAAATAATAATCTATATCAGAATTAGTATAATCATTTATATTCTTCATTAAGTTAGTATTCATATCATTATATATTGATTTAACACCAGGTCTTAATTCATTAGCCTTAACATAATCTACGATATCTCTATTAGATTTAGAATCTAAAAATGCATTGTATGCTTCTTCATTTTCTACATCTATACCTAAACTTTTTGCATAGCGTTTAGCAAATGTATCAATTTTTTTGAAATTGATTGGTTCAAGATAATCATTAGAATACATCTTTTCTACCATGTAATCACTTGGACATACAACGTCATAAACAGTTGTACCACTTGAAACCTTTGAATAGAAAATTTCATTTGAGTCACCTAAACTCATCTTAACTGTAACACCATATTCATCTTCAAAAGCGTCAATCATTTCTTCATCAATATATTCACCCCAGTTTAGGAATAATAATACATCACCCATATTACTAGCTTGAATAGCAGAGAATACAAACGCAGCAACAAATAATACAATACCACTAGCGATTAGAAGCTTTTTCACGTTTATGTACCCCCTTAGTTATTAAATTATAAACAACAATAACGATTATTGTTAAAACAGTTAATGCTGTAGAGAAGGCATATACACCAGGGAATAAGCTCTTCTTACCAATTGATGAATAAATCCAAATAGATAATGTATCATAAGCATTACCACTTGATAAATAACCAACAACGAAATCTTCAAATGAAATTGTGAATGCTAAAATCATACCTGAGAATATACCACCAAAAATTGCAGGAATAATTACCTTAATTAAAGATTTAAATGGTTTAACACCTAAGTCTAAAGATGCATCTAGCATATTACCATCAATTTCTTTCATCTTAGGTAAAACAGATAAAATAATATATGGTGTTATGAAATAGATATGGGCAAACAGAATTGTCCAAAAACCAAATATATATCTAAATATAGGTAAGAACAAAGAGAATATTAACATAAATGAAATACCTGTAACAATATCCGCATTAAGAAGTGGAATATTGTTTAATAATGTTAATAATTTCTTTTGTGCAGGTTTTAAAAAGTATGCACCAATAGCGATAAATGTACCTAAAACTGTCGCAATACCTGTTGCAAAAATACTTGTCTTAAATGTATTGATAATTGAATCATTTAATGATTTTTTGTCAAACATATGAGTATAATTACTAAAAGTAAAGCTTTCAAATTTAGCTGGGTTATCACTTGAATTGAATGATTGAATTGCAATAATAATTACTGCAAAATATAACATAAATATAGAGAAGCCTAATAATATTTTAGAAGTTATACTCCATATTTTCTTTAATACCTTATGGTCTTTAAAACCATATTCTTCTATAGTTGCAACTTTATAATTCTTTGGATCATAAGGCTTTATTTCATTATTTTCTTCTTTAGTTTCAGCCAAAGAAGTATTTACTTCTTCGTCATTAACTAAAACTTCTTTTTCTAAATTTTCCATTATAATAAAGTCTCTCCTTCCTTGTCTACTTTGTTAACAATTAGGATAGCACCTAATACAATGATTAACATTACTACAGCTAAAACAGAACCTTGGTTGTAGTTAACGTTTGTAAATAATTGTTCAATTATATTACCAATTAATGTAATATTACCATCGCCTAATATCTTTGGAATTGCAAATCCAGATAGACATGGTAACAATACCATTATTGAACCAGAAACAATACCTTTTCTACTCATAGGGAAGATTACTTTCCAGAACTTCTTAAAATCAGTCATACCTAAATCTAAGGCTGCTTCATGAAGTAGCGGATCAATCTTTTCTAAAGATGTATAAATAGGCATTACCATAAATGGTAAATATGTGAATACCATACCTAAATAAATAGCTAAATCAGTACCAATTAGGTTAGGTCCATGACCATTACAGCCAAATATATCTGTTAGGATACTACTTTCTTTGAATACTGAAGCTAAAGCATTTACTCTAAGTAAGAAATTAGTCCACATAGGTAATACTAATAAAATTAATACTAAATATTTATTTCTAATCTTTGATTTGTATAGCATATAAGCTACTAAATAACCAAAGAAAATACATACAACTGTCGTAATAACAGCGTATTTTATTGAATTAAAGAAAGCAACTAAAGTTGACTCTTCTGTCAAAATCTTAAAGTTTTCAATAGATGGAGTCATCGTTTCGAATTTGATACCTTCACTATCAATAAACATTAAAACAGTCATTATGATTGCAGGTAATACTGCAAATATAAATAGCCATACCAAATATGGTATAGATAATCTGTGTAAATTATGTGAATTTTGATGTGTAGGAATGATAGGCTTTTTATTATTCTTTTGCATCAGACTTCACCTCATTTTTCGCAGGTGCTTCTTCATGTGCATAAAAATCATTTTCATTTTCATATACACTTGCAACATCAAAAATTGATATTTGCTTTTTCTTATCATCAGTTGTTAATGGAACCATCTTTTTAGGTGAACCATCAATCTTCATCAAGCAGATTTCATATGGGTCAATTGAAAGTCCAACGATTTCATCTACATCGATATCTTCATAAGTATGAACTACGAATTCAGTACCTTCGATATCAACTAATAATTCAAAATGAACACCCTTAAAAATTGAAGATGTAACTTTACCCTTAATCTTGGCATGGTCTAAAGGAACAACATCCCAGTCTTCAGGTCTAATTACTACATCTACAGCTTCGCCATCTTCAAATTCATATCCTACTACCTTAAATTCTTGTCCTAAGAATTTTACGCAGTTTTTTCTAATATAAGTACCGTTAATAATATTTGATTCTCCAATGAAGTTTGCAACATAACGATTTACTGGTTCGTTATAGATATCCTTTGGAGTACCTAACTGTTGAATAATACCATCTTTCATTACGACAATTCTATCACTCATAACCATAGCTTCTTCTTGGTCATGTGTTACGAATACGAATGTGATACCTAAGTTTCTTTGCATTTCCTTAAGTTCATATTGCATGTTTTGTCTTAACTTTAAATCTAGTGCAGAAAGTGGTTCGTCAAGTAATAAGATTTTTGGCTTTAGGATAATTGCACGAGCAATTGCGACTCTTTGCATTTGACCACCAGAAATCTTATCGATTTTTCTATCTTCAAATCCAGATAAGTTAACTAATTTTAGGGCTTCTTCTACAGATTCCTTTACTTTAGCTTTTAAATACTTTGAAACATCGAAATAATTAGCCTTTTCTTTGCTTGCACCTAATCTATTAACATAATCAAGTGCGTCTTGTTTAACCTTTTCTTCACCACCAAAGAAATTGATCATAAATTTACGACCGCGGTTAACTAAACCAAAAGCTACGTTTCCAAAAACGTCTAAATGTGGGAATAATGCATATCTTTGGAATACAGTATTAATTGGTCTTGCATATGCAGGTAGATCATTAATAATTTTATCCTTTACAATTATTTCCCCTGATGTAGGATATTCAAATCCTCCAATCATTCTAAGTGTAGTTGTTTTACCACATCCAGAAGGACCTAGTAGAGTTACAAACTCATTTTCGTAGATGTCTAAGTTTAAATCATCTACAACACAGTTATTGCCATAATATTTTACAATATTGTGTAATTCGATAATTGGCTTTTTCAACACAGTTTACCGAACGAAAAGATTAAAATGACAAATCTTTTCTATTTTTTTCCTTTCTCATATATTTTTCTTGGTTTGTAACTTGTTAAAATTTAACTTTTAACACCCCAAATAAGTATCAATATTATTTAATTGACGATATAATTATATACATTATTTTCAAATAATCAATATATAAAATTTATTTTTTTCGTTTTTTTAAAATCAAAAAAAAGAAGGGATAAATTACTATTTATCTCTTCTTAATTTTTATAATATTTATAATAATAAAACTAATCTAAAATATGATACAAAAAGTATGGAACTTGTTCAAGCCAACTAGGCCAATCGTGTGGCTTATCATATCCCCAATAATCTACCCATACAGGTACATTTAAACGATGGAATTGGAAATCAATATCCCTAGTATCATTTAAGCATTCTTGTTCCCAATCACCTTGACCTACACAGATAACTATTCTTGCTTTCTTATATAATTCAATATATTTATGATCATGCTTCATAAATGATAATGAAGTTATAGGGCTATTTAAAAACATTAAATCATCACTGTAATTTTTGATAAAGAATTCTGATCTATATACACCAGATAAAGCTAAAACTGTATCGAAAATATCTGGTCTTCTTACAAAGAAATTAACTGCGTGATAAGCGCCGCTAGATACACCAAAAACCATTATGCCTTCTGCTGCTTCTCCGTTGTTTCCTTCTGAGTTAATTTCGTATACTCTCGGAACTATATCATTTAGAATATAATTGTAATAATTTTCTTGATGCTCTATCCTATCTTTAGGATTCATCCAATCAGCTGATAAAGATTCACTATCGATTTGGTCAACACAAAATACTTGTATTCTGCCTTGTTCGATATACCAACTCATTGAATTAATTATTCCACTATCTTCATATTTGAAAAATCTTTCGTTTTGAGCAGGAAATGCGATACAAGGTTTTCCAGCATGACCAAATACCTTAAACTCCATATCTCTTCCTAAGGTCTTACTATATTCTTTATAATATTCTATTTTCATTAAATACCATCACCCCTTGAATGTAATTTTTTTGTTTGGCCTTGTATTGTAACAACCATATCGTCTTCTACGCTTTCAGTAATAAAAGCATTTGAACCGATAGTTGTGTTAGTACCTATAATTGTATTACCACCAAAGATTGACGCACCTGAATAAATAGTTACATTATCTTTTACGGTAGGGTGACGCTTTGATCCACTTAATGCTTGACCTTTACCTAAAGATAAGGCACCAAGTGTAACGCCTTGATATATCTTGACATGCTTACCTATTTCACAAGTTTCACCTATTACGATACCTGTACCATGGTCGATAAAAAAATAATCATCAATAGTCGCACCTGGGTGAATATCTACACCTGTCTTTGAGTGTGCATGTTCACTTACTAATCTAGATAAGATTTGTTGTCCTAACTTATATAATATATGAGCTACCCTATATGTGAAAATTGCAGTAAAGCCTGGATAGCATAAAATGATTTCTGCTTTAGATTTAGCTGCAGGGTCACCATCAAATAATGCTTGGACATCTGTGTTGATAACTCTATCAAATTCAGGAATATTTTCAAAAAATTTATTTACTATTTCATTATCAACCTTTGTATTGTTGATCTTTTCAATAGATTTTAATAATCTTTGTAAATAAAATTTAGATAGATTATATTTTTCAGTTAAATAATCATCTAGGTGAGAAAATTGTTCTACAGAACCAGGGAAGATTAAGCCCTTAATATTTTTTAAAAATTCTTCTATATCATTAGGATTTATATTACCTATTGTATTATTTGTATTTACTTTTTTTTGTAACCAATCATTAAAACTTGACATAACCGAATACCTCTTTATTTAATTATATATTATTTTTAACAAAAAATGAATAATTTAGAAAATCATATTTACATTTTTAATTAAAATA
>JAILIY010000014.1 GCA_024695025.1 Acholeplasmatales bacterium | reverse complement strand
GATCATATGATGTTGCATATATAAAAAAAGAAATAAAAAATGAATATTGTGAATTAGAAATAGAAAAAGATAAAGAAATTATATTTCAAAATAGATATAAAATATTATTATCTCAAAAGATACTTTTTAATGTAAAATGTCTTAGATTATGTTATAATAATCTAAGAATGCCTTTATTAGTTAGAAACAGAAAAAAGGGTGATGAAATATCACTTTTATCTGGTTCTAAAAAGATAGCTCGCATTTTTATTGATAATAAAATAAATAGCTCAAAAAGAGATGAAATACCTGTTTTTACTATGAATGATGGTGAAATATTATGGGTATTTGATTATGCAAAATCTAAATATTGTTTTGAACAAAAGGATAATGCAGATATTTATTTATATTGTGAGGAAATAAATGAATAAAGATTTAGAAAAAATAATATTTGATGAAAAACAAATAGATAATATTATATCTAATGTTTCATCTAAAATTAATAATGATTATAAAGATAAAGAACCTTTATTTATTGGACTTTTAAAAGGAGCTATACCATTTATGACTGATTTAGTTAAAAAAATCAATCTTAAATGCTTTGTAGATTATATTAAGGTTTCTTCATATAATGGATCTGAATCAACAGGAAATATCAACATAAATGGTCATATTCCTGATGTTAAAGATAAAGATATTATCATAATTGATGATATATTAGATACTGGTTTAACATTATTAAATTTAAAGACATTATTTGAAAATAATGGTGCTAAATCAATAAAAATAGCTATTTTACTTGATAAGAAGGATGGAAGAAAATATAATATTGAAGCAGATTATATTGGATCTATTTGTCCTAATGAATTTATTGTGGGATATGGTCTTGATTATAATGATAAATATCGTAATCTTCCTTATATAGCTATTTTAAAAAGAGAAGTTTATTGTAAATAGAAAGAGGTATTAAAATGCAGGATAATAAGCAACAAAAGCCAAAAAGAAGATTTGACTTTATGTTTATAATAATTTTTATTCTTTTAGCAGTAGGTATTTTCTTCTTAGTAAGAGGTCTTACTCAAAAAAGCTATAAAAATTTAACTAAAGACGAATTTAAAAAAAGAGTAGCTGATGGCGTTATTAAAGGTGATGTTTCAGCAGAACCAATTGAAAATAATGATGGATTATATTATATTACAGGAAGCTATGTAGATACATCTTCAGGTAAAACAATATCTTATCGTGTTGTTGTAACAAGTGATGGATTAAATGAAATTGATACATTAGCTACTGTTCAAATTAAAATTACACCACTTTCAGCTAATGTATGGTTATCTATATTAATTTCATTATTGCCTACAGTTATTTTCTGTGTAATTATGATAGTAATATTTAGAGCTTTATTAAGAAGCCAGGGTGGCGCAGGTGGTGCAATGGATTTTGGCAAATCTACTGCAAATCTTGTTAGATCTAAAACTGTTACATTTAATGATGTTGCAGGCTGTGAAGAAGAAAAACAAGAATTAGTTGAAGTTGTTGATTTCTTAAAAAATCCACGTAAATATAGTGAAATAGGTGCCCGTATACCAAAAGGTATTATCTTATTTGGTCCTCCAGGAACAGGTAAAACATTATTAGCTAAGGCTGTTGCAGGAGAAGCAGGTGTTCCTTTCTTCTCAATTTCTGGTTCTGATTTCGTTGAAATGTTCGTTGGTGTTGGTGCATCAAGAGTACGTGATATGTTCAAAACTGCTAAAAATAACGCTCCTTGTATCATTTTCATTGATGAAATTGATGCAGTAGGTCGTCAAAGAGGTGCAGGTCTTGGTGGCGGACATGATGAAAGAGAACAAACATTAAACCAATTATTAGTTGAAATGGATGGCTTTAATAATAATACTGGTGTCATTGTTATGGCAGCAACAAACCGTCCAGATGTATTAGATCCTGCCTTATTAAGACCAGGAAGATTTGATAGACAAATTACTATTTCAAATCCTGATGTTAAAGGAAGAGAAGCTATCTTAAAGGTTCATGCTAGAAATAAGCATGTTGATCCTAATATTAAATTAGATGAAATTGCCGCAAGAACTCCAGGATTCTCTGGCGCGGATTTAGAAAATTTATTAAATGAAGCTGCCTTACTTGCCGCAAGAGAAAATAGAAAAATCATTAATATCCATGATATTGATGAAGCAACAGACCGTGTAATGATGGGTCCTGCAAAAAAGAGCCGTGTTATTTCTCAAAAGGAAAAAATTACAATTGCACACCATGAAGCAGGCCACGCAGTTATCGGTTTAAAGCTTGATAATGCAAATATTGTTCAAAAAGTTACAATCATTCCTCGTGGTCAAGCAGGTGGTTATGCATTAATGCTCCCTGAAGAGGATAGATATTTAGAAACAAAGCAATCATTATTAGATGAAATTACAGGCTTCTTAGGTGGTCGTGTTTCAGAAGAAATTAATTTTGGTGAAATCTCTACAGGTGCATCAAACGACTTTGAAAAAGCAACTATGATTGCAAGATCAATGGTTACTGAATACGGTATGTCTGATTTAGGTCCTATCCAATATGAAAAAGCCGGCGGCTCAGTATTCCTTGGAAGAGACTATATGAAGGAGAAGAATTTCTCTGATCAGATTGCCCTTGAAATTGATAAAGAAGTAAGAAAAATCATTGAAAGCTGTTATGAAAGAGCGAAAACAATTTTAACTGAAAATCTTTCTTTAGTAAAAACTATCGCAGATTATTTAATTAAAGTTGAAACATTAACAAAATCAGATATTGATGAAATTAATGAAACAGGTCATTTAGCTTGGTATGATAATAAAATTAATGCTAAAAAATTAGCTGAAGAGGCTGAAGCTTTAGCAAAAGAAGATACAAAAGCTGTAGAAGATAATAAAGACAATGATTCTACAAATGATTTAAAAGAAGAAGCTAAACAAGAAATTAATGAAGATGTTAAAGCAGATGATCTAGTAAAAGAAGAAAACTCTAATGAAGATAATTCTGATACATCAGAAGAAAAGGCAGAATAATGCGTCTTGATAAATTCTTAAAAGTATCTAGATTAATTAAAAGAAGAACTCTTGCAAAAGAGGTATCTGAATCAGAACGTGTATTAGTTAATGGTAAAATTGCTAAGCCTAGTAAGGATTTAAAAATAGGCGATATTATCACAATTGAATTTGGTATGAAAATGGTATCTATAAAAGTAATATCATTAGATATATCAATTAAAAAAGCTGATGCATCTAATATGTATGAATTAATTGAAGAAAAGATGAAATAAACTTCCAATTTTTTGGAAGTTTTTTCTTTTTTTAAATATTTTTTTAAAATTTTTATACTTTTATGTCTCTTATATATAGTGAAGGGGTATAAAAATTATGAAAAAATTTAC
>JAILIY010000010.1 GCA_024695025.1 Acholeplasmatales bacterium | reverse complement strand
TATTTTATAATTCTAATATAGATGAATCTATATTAAATAATGATAAAAATAAATATGTAATAAACGACAATGAATATGATTATAATTTAAATGAATTTGTTTATAATATCGAATTAATAATTCAAACTAAAATAAACGCAATCAATGAATATTTAATAGATAATAACGATAAAAAATTAATTAAAGAATTTAATATAGGCAAAGATAAAAAAATATAATCGGGAAAATTCCCGATTATTTTTATTCTACAACCTTTACTGGATAATCCATATAAATTTTATCGATTGAGAAATGTTCACGTTCTTCTTTTGTAAATACAGATAATATAATATCGAAACAATCGATTAATACCCAAGAAGTATTACCACCTTCGATATTTCTTATTTTAAATTTAGTGTCTTTAAATGCTTCTTCAATATAGCCTGAAACTGCATTAGCTTGACGTAAAGAATCAACACTTGCGATAATCATCTTATCGTAAAATGGGCTTCTATTTAGCATATCGTATACGCAGATGTTTTCTCCTCTTACTTTTTTTACACAATCAATTAAAATTTCTTCTAAATTCATTATTTATTAATCCTCTTTTCATATTGTTTTAATACTTCAATTTGAACTGGGTGAGCCTCTTTACCCTCTTCAATATTATGATTAATTGTCGATAATAATGATTCGTAAATAGCTTTATCCATAGACTCATCATTCAATAAAATATTTCTACATCTAATACATGCATCATATTTTCTGTTCTTTTCTGTAAAATCAGCTATCATTATTATTTCTTCAAGCTTTGTCATATTTGGTCTTCCAAACACATGATATCTTATTGCATTATACATATTGATATCATCACACACCAACTTTTTAAAGAACACAGCTGATAAATAAGCGTGATATAAGAATGGATATTTTTCACATTCTTTTTGGTCTTCATCAGAAAGTAAATATTTTAATTCATCAAAATTATCATATTTACAAAAGTCGTGCATATAGGCACAGGCTTTACAAATATTTGGATCAACACCAAATTTTTTACCTAAATATTCTGCCATTTCAGCAACTCCATAAATATGATCTAATCTATTTTTATGATTATCTTTATATTTTTCATCGACTAATTTTTTACATAAATCAGCCATTTCTAAACTAGATAATTGCATCTGTTATATAAACCTCTGTACCTTTAATTAATTTAATTTTGATTTTACATTTACCCATTACATCAACAAAACCAAAACCTGAAAACCATATACTTCTTTTGTTGTTATCTTTAAATTCATATTCAAAATCAACATATTCTAAATTATCTTTTTCTTCAAGAAGAGGAGGATTTAATAATTTACCTAAATTATTTTTGAATAAGTCTTCTAACTTTTCAGTCTTACATCTATGAATATATAATGTGTTAGAAGTATAAGTTATAACAGATAATCTATCACAAGATTCAAATGAAATAGATGCAAGTCCTGCCAGACATATTGAATTACCATCTGTTATTTGGAAGGTTTTAGGCTTCATTTCATTTGATGGCATAATAGATTCATATGTTTTTGGTAATAATTTATTTAAAATGTCATGTTCATTAATTAATCCTGGTGTGTCTATAAATGATTTATAATCATCAAAGAATGGTATATTTATTTCATTTAGGGTTGTACCAGGAATTCTTGAAACACTAATTACATCATCTTTTAAACTAGTATTTTTCTTTAATAACGCGTTTATTAAAGATGATTTACCAACATTTGCACAACCGACAAAATATACATCTCTTCCTTTTCTAGCTAAATCAATTGTATTAGTTAAATCTTCAATAAAATATCCTCTTTTAGATGAGACGATATGAATTGCGTCTACCTTAAAGAATATTTTTTCACATTCATGTGATAACCAATCAACTATTTTAGCTACATTTGTTGATTTAGGGAAACAATCATATTTATTCGCTACTAAAATAACATTTTTATTTCTAATTTTATCTATCATTTTTTTATTGAATGTAGATTTAAATTGGAAAATATCAACGACAAATACGATTAGACCATTTTTCTTTATTACGTTGTCAATTACTTCTTCATAAGAATCATTTGTGGCAACTATTTTTGGCAATTCATTGTAATGATTTAATCTAAAACATCTTTTACAATATTTAGAATCATCACTTATTTTTGGAATAAAACCAGCCAATTCAGGATTTTCATCCTGAAGCTTAGCACCACAGCCCTTACAATATCTAATTATCATATTATATTTTCTCCATAACTCTTTAAATATTTATCATATTCTTCAGGCATTTTCTTTTTAATTCTCTTTAAGAAAAATCTTTCTAGTCTTCTGTTGAATCTAGTTGGACCTATATCAGTCTTTTTGTCTACAGCCTCAACTAAGCCAACAACTAATTTACATCTTTTACCAGCATAAGTATCGGTCATCAGCTGGTCACCTAAAATTAAAATTTCATTTTTGTTATATTTACCTTTTGCAAGTTTAATAGCTTTTTTAATTCCTCTTTTAAGAGGCTTTAAGGCAAATTTAACATAAGGTATATCATAAGCTTTCGCAAAGTAATCTACTCTTTTTTTTCTTGAATTTGATACTAAAATAAATTCAAATCCAATATTTAAAATTCTTTCTTTAAGCTTAAATAATTTTTCATCAGGTGATGTTTGTTTATATGATATTAAAGTGTTATCCATATCTGTTAAAATTAATCTTATTCCTTGTTCATACAATTGTTCATAAGGAATATCGTATACGGATTTAAAATAATAATCTGGAATCAATTTCTTAATCATAAAAAAACCTCACTTGATTATACAATATTTTTTTAAAAAAATATACCAAAAAAACAAAAAGAGCAATTAAGCTCTTTTAATTTTACTTTACACTTTCAAAAGCTTGGTCTAAATCAGCAATTAAGTCTTCTTTATTTTCAAGACCACATGATACTCTAATTAAACCAGCTGGAATACCAGCAGCATTTAATTGTTCATCAGTTAATTGTCTATGAGTAGATGTTGCTGGATTTAAACAACAACTTCTTGCATCTGCAACGTGTGTTTCAATTGCGATTAGCTTTAAAGCCTTCATAAATTTTTCTGCAGCACTTCTTCCACCCTTGATAGTAAATGATACGACACCACAACCACCATTAGGTAAATATTTTTGAGCTATCTTATAATACTTATCAGTTTTTAATCCAGAATAAGTAACTGCCTCAACCATTGGATGCTTTGATAAGAATTCTGCAACTGCTTGACCATTTTCTACGTGTCTTGCCATACGTACATGAAGTGATTCTAAGCCTAAATTTAAGATGAAGGCATTTTGAGGTGATTGAATTGAACCAAAATCTCTCATTAATTGAGCTGTACACTTAGTAATAAATGCACCTGCATTACCAAATTTAGTTGCGTAAGTAATACCATGATATGAATCATCTGGTGTACATAAGCCTGGGAATTTATCTTTGTGTGCCATCCAATCAAATTTACCACTATCAACAATACAGCCACCAACTGCGGCACCGTGACCATCCATATATTTAGTAGTTGAATGTGTAACGATATCTGCACCCCATTCAATTGGTCTACAATTTACTGGTGTTGGGAAAGTATTATCGATAATTAGAGGTACGCCATGCTCATGAGCTGCCTTAGCAAATTTTTCAATATCTAATACTGTTAAAGCTGGGTTAGCGATTGTTTCACCAAATACTGCCTTAGTATTTTCTTTAAATGCTTTATTTAATTCTTCTTCAGTTGCATCTGGAGATACAAAAGTTGTTTCAATACCCATCTTAGCCATTGTCACACAAATTAAATTGAATGTACCACCATAAATTGATGATGAACAAACGATGTGTGAACCACATTCACAAATATTGAATAAGGCAAAGAAATTAGCTGCTTGACCTGATGATGTAAGCATTGCAGCAGTACCACCTTCAAGTTCAGCTATCTTAGCTGCGACAAAATCATTTGTTGGATTTTGTAATCTAGTGTAGAAATAGCCAGATGCTTCAAGATCAAAAAGCTTAGCCATATCTTCACTTGTATCATATTTAAATGTTGTTGATTGTACAATTGGAATTTGTCTTGGTTCACCATTTTTTGGTGTATATCCACCTTGTACACAAATTGTTTCTTTATTCTTCATTTTTTAAATTCTCCTCTATATTACATATATTTTTAAAAGTCTCTTCATTAAAAGGACTTGTAAAACCAACTTTTTCTAATGCTTCAACTAAGTCTCCGCTTTCTTTTGAAAGTGACATATATTTATCTTTTGCAGAATCAAAATCTTGTGCTGCTTCATTATAAATATTTAATGTTGATAAGAAACTTGTTGAATAAGAAATATAATAAAGTGATGATGTAACGCTAACAAGCTTAATATATTTTTTAATATATGAGCTGGCGTCCATTTGTAAAACACCATTTGAATCATATCTATCAAAATCTAAATTAGTGCCATCAAATACAGAATCAAAACCTGTATAGTATTCATTTAATACCTCATCGACTATTGTGTCAATATCTTCTTCTGTTAAATTTTCTTTTTGATATGCTTTTATTTCAAATGTATTAACTATGCTACATAAAATAATTGTTCTAATACCTTCTAACAATTGATGCTCACTATATAATTTAGCATTTTCTCCTAAATCACTCTTATCAAGTAAATATCTCCAAAATAAGGCTTCATTAGCTTGTGAATGAGTTTCAGCTAAATCATATGAAGTTGAACTTAAAGTCTGTTTATAATGATAATAATGGCCAAATTCATGCATAATTGTCGATGGGTCATAATAGCCATAACCAAAATACATGACAGGATCTATAGACGTTACACCTTCATTTCCATCAATATCAAATAAAAGTGTTGTAAAAGCACCTTGATAAGAATTTGAATCTTCCCATAAGAAATAGTTTTTACCTTCTTTTAGATTATTATATTCATTTAAGAAGCTTGTATATGCTGTACCTGACATATAAGTTACGTAGTCTTTTATATATTTTTTTGTTTCAGAACTTGTAGATGAATTAAATGATAAATATGTCTTATATTGATCATTATTCGCACTTTTTGAATCATCAAATAATGTCTTGTATTCACTACTTAAACTTGATGCATAATCAAACATATATCTTTGAATATATGTAGCGTAATCTAATGTAATATTATAATCATAATCTCTTGAATATTCTTCCTTATATGAATAATCAATATAATCAGTATATTCAGTTTCTTTAACTATTTTTTTATTAATATTAATTATTTCAGCTATATAATGAGAACCATTTTCTATTCTTTCATTTTGATTTAATGCAGAATATTGTGCTTCAATTTTTGATTTTTCGTTAACTAATTCATAATATTTATCACTCTTTTGATTTTCAACTAATTCTAGAATTTCATCTTCTGTCATTCCTTCAAACATGATTGATTTATATTCTGAATTGTAACAATTGACATAATTTTTATGTAACCAACTTATAAAACTATTGATTTCTTCTTCAAATTTAAGATAATTTTCTTGATTATCATAACCTCTGTACATACAATAACTGATATATTCAATTGTATATGCTCTTCTAATTTTAATAAAAGTCTCGTAAGCATAATTAAAATTAGCTACAAATGTATTTCTTCTGATTGTTTCATCATGTGATACATAATAATCAATATTATCCATTGATTTATGCATTTCATTTATATCATTTTGAGAAATGTCATAATTCAAACAAGTCTTACTACTTTTTATGTTCGTATAATTATCACTAAATATAATTGAGCATGATGTCAATGTAAAAATAGAAATAAAGCATAATAGCATTGTTAACTTAATACTTTTAAATAACTTCATAAAATCACACCTAACGATTATTATTCTATCACAAACGAAAATCAAAAAAAATATTTATTTAATATAAATATTAATAAAAGGGCTACCAAAAAGTAGCCCAATTTAATTAATAATTAGAATCTTGAGGAATACTGTTATACCATTTAATTAATGAACCATCTAAGAAATCCTCTTTTCTAGCGAAAAGATATGTAAATTCATTAATCCTTAATGTTTTACCATCAAGTGCGACAACAGCACCTTCTAAGAAGAATAAATATTTATTAGCTTGATCTGGATCAGGAAGATCACGGAAATTAATTACACATGGAATACCTTCTTTAATACTTAAGACTATTTCTTTTGCAAAATTGTCGTTATTTTCCATTTTCTTCATGACTAGTCTATCTTTAGCTAAGCCTAAATCAATTTCTTCTTCCTTTTTCTTTCTACCAAACATTATTCATCATCCTCATCTTTAACGTCTTTTTTCTTTACAGCTGGTAAAACTGTAGCCTTAGTTCCTTGACGAACCATAATTAATGTTGTTTCAGCAAATTCTTGTAAAATATCCATTCTTTGAGGTGGACATGCAATAATTACTTGAAGTGGCATTGATAAGATGAAATTCATCATCGCACGCATACGGTTAGCATCCATCTTATCGAAAACTTCGTCAAACATTACAATACCGATAGGATCTCCACCTTGGAAACCACTCTTAGTATAAACACGTACGAATGATGCGATAATAGCAACATAAAATGGAACTTGTGTTTCACCACCGGATTTTTCCTTAAATACCTTTGAATAAGTCATTGATGAACCATCATTGTTATAGATTCTAATATCGTAATCCATATATGTACGATAATCAGTAAACTTATTGATAGCACCATTAGAATTTAATTCATCAATTGAAAGTGAATCAAATAATGCTCTAATTTGTTCATCGTATTTGATTTGGAAATCATATGTGAATAGCCCTTGATTCATATCTACTAAATCAGATGTAACCATATCATAGAATTGGGCATATTCACTACTTCTAGGGAATATGAATTCATAACGGTCATTACCAAATCTGATATTTTGTAATGTCTCGTTGATCTTACCGATTTCATTTTCAGCTGTCAAGATATTATTTCTTAACTTAGCGATGAAGTCTTCTTTGAATACAACTTCTGCAGATTCTCTTGCTTGACGAACCTTTTGTTCATAAGAAATTAATTCACTCTTCTCAAGTTTATTTAATTCTACTAAGAATCTATTCATTTCAGATACACCAACACTTAGTGTTGAATTGTATTTATTAATATATGCATATTGCTTAGCAACAATACTTTCAGAAAGAGTTTGATAAGAATTTTCTTCTGTTCTAAATCTTTCTTGATATTGAGCTAAAGCAGTCTTAAATGATACGCCTGATACGATTTGTTGATATTCGTTTTTAGCACGTTCAATAATAGATGCATTATCTCCAGCAAGTGTTCTTAATTCACCAGTTAATTCTGTTAATTCAACATTCTTGTCGTTGATTAGCTTATTTAAAGCTTCAATTCTTGAGTTGATACCACCAATTTCCATTGAGATATTAACTTTCTTATCTTCATTTGCTTGGATAGTCTTTTGAACCTTGTTGTAATCATCTTCAATATCAGAAGGGGTTGCAGTCTTTTGACGGATTGCTTCTTTCTTTAAATCTTCAAGTGCAACTCTTTCCTTTTGAAGTAATAATGCCTTATTTAAATCATCAATTAATGGATTGATATTTAATGATGATAATAAATCAATTTCATTATTTAATTCTTCTACTTGTTGATTTAATTCAGTATACTTACTCTTAGCTTCAACAGCGCGCTTTTGCATTTGTTCATTCATCTTAGCTGCTGCGCCCTTACCCATAAATGGCTTTTGGATATTAGGATTAAGGTTAGTAACTGTATAGCCTCTGTAGATTAAGTAATCAACAGTGATTGCTTGTTGATAATTTTCAAGTTCAGTTACATCATCAACCATAATTACATTACCTGCAGTATAGTTGATATAGAATCTTGCATCTTCATTTTCACATTCAATAATAGATGCGATTGATTTCTTTTCAAATGTCTTGAATTTAGATATTTGCTTAGTATTAACTAAACCAATACCATAAATGCTATATTTACCTTTAATTCTATTAAAGATTTGTAAAGCTTGGTCATAATATCTTGGTTCTACAATCATCATGAATCTTCTGTTACCTAAGAATACTTCAACTGTATCAGCCCACTTAGGATCAGTTATTTCACAAAGTTCAGCTAAAATATGAACATTGATATCATAATTATAAACTCTTCTTAAACCTTCTTGGATTTCATCTCTAATTGCGATTAATAATGGATTATAATTAATCTTATTTTGAGATAATCCACGGATAGATGCAGAAATTTCGTTGATTTCTTGAACTACTTCATTAACCTTACTTTGAACTTGACCTAAAGTTTGGTTTTTCTTGTTAATTAAAGCAGTTAAACGACCAGAAATATCTCTTAATCTAACTTTAGTTTCTTCAACTTGTTGAGTATTAATTAATGATAAATTAACACTTGCGATATCTTGATATAATTTTTCATTAGATAATTTCTTTAATTCATTTGCGATATCCTTATAAGCTGTACTTCTCTTAAGGAATGCTTGTTCATTTGCTTCAAGTTGAGCGATGTTATCTTTAGTCTTAATGATTTGAGTATCGACATATTCTGATGCCTTAAATGTTTCGTTATTAGATAATAAATTATATAATTCACGAGCACGTTCTTGTAAAACAATCTTTTCAGAATCGATATCACGCATTGCTTGTTCTTTAGTTTCACGTAATGCTTCTTCCTTAAGAATTGTCTTTTTAGCATCTTGAATATCATTTTTAACTTTTTCAACATCAAATAATCTCATTAAGTATTCTAAATAAGATTTATTTTCTTCAATTTTTAATATTTCTTGATATATAATATCAATTTCTTTTAAATCAGCAATCTTTGATTGAATTTGTTTAAGTGTAATTTCAAGTTCTTTATAAGCTCTAATTGAATCCTTAATTGCACTTACATCAATTTCTTTTTCTTCTAGAATATTTTGATAGATGAATTCCTTAACATCAGCGATTGGTTTGAATGCTAATGCCTTTGGAATTAATTTATAAAAATCTTCATTGATAGAACCGAAGGCATTTCTAAAACCCTTCTTGGCTTCTTTTTTAGTTAAGAAATATTCAAATAAAGGATTGTGCTTTCTAAATTCAACAGTACCATAAATTGTATTGTCATCACTTATAAACATTGAATCACTAATTGGATCTTCACTTCTATAGAATAATGGTTTAGCAGGTTGTAAATCACCAAATGCATCAATTACAGCACCTACTGTGAAGTTTCTTCCAGTCTTTTCATCATGGAATTCAAGTGCGATATGACCTGATACATCACCATTTCTTAAATATTCTTTATCATCTTGACCTAATTTACATTTTACGTAACCTTTTAAATCACGTTTACCTTTTTCGTTTGCAGCAAGGTTAAATGATGTTTCACCTGCTGTTAAAATAAATGTAATGGCATCCATGATAGTTGATTTACCTGATGCGTTAGGACCAGTAAGTAATGTATTACCTTTAATTTCAATTGTTTCGTTTGAAAGATAATGCCAATTGATTAATCTAATTTTAACTAACTTTTTCATTAGGCTTTAACCTCCTCAGCATTAATCTTATTAATTGTATTAAATACTTCTGTAATATCTTCATTTTTAATAGCTAATAAGATTGTTGGTAATATAACTAATTTACAAGCTGATGTATTAATATCACCAGTAATTTCAATTAGGTTATATCTTCTCATCAATCTAAGTGAAGATATTAAATCAGTTTTATTAAGCTTCTTTTTGATTTCAAGCATATCATATTTTTGATGTATATCAGATACAGCAACTACTGTATTGTCGTTTAATGAAGTATCCTTAATTCTTTCATGATATAAAAGTCTTAAAATTAATAAAACTAATGTTTCATCTCTTCTTAATTTTAAAATAGATTGACTATTTGCACCATTAAGCTTTACAGCACCAAGTTGCATATCAAGTTCAATTTCATATCCTAAAATACTAAAGAATTCATCAAATAAGTCTTTATAACTCATTAGAAAATAATATGCTTCTTTATTATCCTTCTTATCTCTAGATAAGAATGTAGTTGCTAATAACTTATTAGCTGTATCTCTAAATTGTTGTTGTTGGCCAACACTCATCTTTTCAAATGCGTCTAACATATTTTTTCTCCTATCTACTCTTTATTTCAAAATCCTTAACCTTAAATCTCTTTGTTTCAATCATCTCATTGATGATATGAACATCGAAATTGTGTTCTGCTGCATATATAATACAGTAAACAACCATAAGGAAAAAATCATTGTCACATTCATATTCGATGACTCTTGAAGCCTTAAATACACCATCTATCATGTATAACTCTAAGAACTTCTTAATTTCATCTTCGTTATATGAATTTCTAAATTGTTTCATGAACTCTTCATCAAGTTCAAATCCATCTAAGCCGAAATCATCAAGCATTTGATTGTAATTTCTTTGATAATTACCTCTTGGTGTATATAAAGAAGTTTCACATTCAAATACCTTAAGTGAAGGTAATTCATATAATTTTTCAACAGTTCTAAGTGCTGAATCAATTTTACCTTTCTTATTTTGCTCAGATACGAATCTTAAGATAGTATTTAACTTACCAACAACATTATCATCTTCTGATAATAAGAACTTAATCTTACCGATTGTTGAATTGATGTAATCTCTATTTTTCTTATCAATTTCTGAAATGAAGTCCTTGATTGCATTAAATGCATCTATAACTTCATCTATTTGTCTTATTGTTTTATTTATTGCATCTTCAGGTGTCTTTGTGACTGCAAGATAATTGTTACTTATAGCCTTAACTATAACTTCATCATTTTGCATCTTCTCAAGTCTTGTAATAATATCAAGTCTATATCTATCAATGTTATCTGAAATCTTAAGCTTAGTGTAGCTTGTATCATAGATTTCATTCTTATAGATAATTAACTTTTCCATTAAATCCTTAACCTCAGAATTTTCAACTACTGATGTTATATAATCTTTCATTCTCGCATCAAGTCTTCTTAATGCTCTAATTAACTGCTTAGTATCTGAGAATACTAAACTGAAAGTCAATGAATAGTCTACATTATCTTTTTGAGTTAACAACGAATAGATATTATAAATGTAGCCATGATATTCATTAGGGTTAATGAAATCAGCAGGTAAATCATCAGAGCCATACTCAAATTGAGGATAAGCATTTAACAATGCCTCACAAATAATAATCGCATCATCTGAAAAATTTAATACTTCCATATAATCATTTGTTACATCTACGTAAATCCAGCCTGTCTCTTCCATTCTTCTTAAAATGTAATTTGCTAAATCACGCTTATTCTTAGGATTAGATTCCTCATCCTCTTCGTCCTCAGAATCGAATAAATAATTTTTGTTAGTATCTAAGAAAAATACCAAATCATCTACTACGATTTTCTTATCTATACCTAAAATTGTACCAGTTTCATAAACCTTAAAAACTTGTAAAATACTAGCTAGATAAATTCTTTTATTTTTTGAGGCCAATAGAGAAAAGAAGTTATCTGGGACCATATCAAAAAAATCCATTTTTAAAACTTCCTCCACTCTTAAAAAAATACATCTTAATTTTACCAAAAAAGCGCTTAACTATCAATCAGTTAAGCCGTTTTTTGAATTCTATTATTATAAAATTTGATTATCGTTTCATAATTAATCATAACTTTTATTTATAAATGTCTAATTAGTTTTTTAACGTAATTAACTACACTTTTTTTGTACTTTAATTGACCTTTTTCTAACCTCTAAATACCTAGTTTTAATAAACAAATAAATCGAAATTTCATGACAAGAAAAAAACGCACTTTTTTGTGCGCTTTAATATCATTTTTAAACATTAAATTTGAATAATAAGATGTCTCCATCTACAACTTTATAATCTTTACCTTCTTGTCTTACAAGACCTGCCTCACGAGCCTTAAGGGCACTTCCACATTTGATTAAATCGTCGTATGCTGTAGTTTCAGCTCTAATAAATCCACGTTCAAAATCAGAGTGAATAATACCTGCACATTGAGGGGCATACATACCTTTTTTAAATGTCCAAGCACGACATTCATCAGGGCCTACTGTAAAGAATGTTTGGTATCCTAATAGTTCATAAGTCTCTCTAATTAATTTATTTAAGCCTGGTTCTTTTACACCATAATCAGCTAAAAACATTTCTTTTTCGTCATCATCTAAAACTGCAAGTTCTGATTCTATTTCTGCACTAATTGCGATACATTTAGAATTAGTTTCTTTTGCATAATTATATAATTCCATATATTTAGGATCACTTGTTGCATCTGCGATAAATTCTTCTTTAACATTAGCTACATACATAAATGGTTTAGCTGTTAAAAGTTGATAACCATTGAAATATTTAATTTCTTTATCACTTTCAAGTTCTAATGTTCTTGCTGGTTGTTCATTTTCTAAATGCTTCTTTAGCTTTAATAATAAAGCATATTCAATTGGGGCATCATCAATCTTAGATTGAGCCTTTTTTTCGATTTTTGGAATTCTGTTTTCTACTTGTTGTAAGTCAGATAAAATCAATTCTAAATTGATAATTTGAGCATCTCTTACAGGATCTACATTTCCTTCAACGTGAGTTACATTAGAATCCTCAAAACATCTTACAACCTCAATAATTGCGTCACAATTTCTAATATTTCCTAAGAATTGGTTACCTAAGCCTTCGCCTTTTGAAGCCCCCTTAACTAAACCTGCAATATCTGTAAATTCACAGACAGCTGGAATAGTTTTCTTAGGCTTATACATATCACTTAATACATATAATCTATCATCTGGTACATTTACCATACCAACATTTGGTTCAATAGTTGCGAAAGGATAATTTGCAGCTAAAGCACCTGCCTTTGTTATAGCGTTAAATAATGTAGATTTACCAACGTTAGGCAAACCTACTATACCTGCTGTTAAAGCCATTTTAATATCTCCTTATTTTAAATATAAATCATTATAAGCACTAATTGCATTCTTTATAATCTTTTTAGCTTCATCTACACCCAATACTTCTTGTACGACTGTATCTTTATTTTCAAGTTGCTTATATACTTGGAAAAAATGTCTAATTTCATTCATTCTATGTTCTGGTAATTCAGAAATATCTGTGTATACATTCATATTAGGGTCATTTATACATACCGCAATAATCTTTTCATCAATTTCATCATTATCGATCATTTTAACAACACCAATTGCTCTTGTTCTAACTAAAACAAGTGGATCAAATGTTTCATCACATAATACTAAAACATCTAGTGGGTCCTTATCCTGTGAATATGTTCTTGGAATAAAACCATAATTTGCAGGATAATGTGTTGAGGTATATAAAATTCTATCAAGAATAATTAAACCTGTTTCCTTATCTAATTCATATTTTTTCTTGCTGCCCTTAGGTATTTCAATACATGAAATAAATTGGTCAACAGTAATTCTATCATTATCTATATCGTGCCAGATATTCATAATAATCATTCCTTTCAATTTTATAACGTAATTACATTATACTAATTTAGGGTAAATTATTCAACAATTTTTAACTTATTTATAATTTATTATAAATAAAACAAATGGCACTACAAGAACAAATTCTTAAAGTGCCATTTTATATTAAATTAATCAAAAACTATTTAATCATATTAACGATAGACATAACTTCGTCAGTTAATTTCTTTAATTCGATATTAGCCTGTTCGTCAGTCTTACCCTTAACACCATAATAAACCTTAAGTTTAGGTTCAGTACCACTTGGACGAAGTACAAACCACATATCATCATTTAGATAATATTTGATAACATTTGACTTAGGTAAATTGATCTTAGACTTAGTATTCTTAACATAGTCTTCTGAAATACCCATTAAAACGTCATCCTTAGCTAAAATCTTATAGCCCTTAGGTGCAATGTCAGTTGTTCTAAAGAAATCCATAATACGCTTAATCTTAGCTTGTCCTTCAAGGCCTGCAAGACCAATATTAGTAATTCCTTCTTTATAATAGCCATATTCTTCATATACACTATTTAAAGCATCAACTAAATCCATGCCTTTTTCTCTATAATAAGCTGCAGTTTCACATAGCATAAGAATTGCTTGAATAGAATCCTTATCACGTACAATTGGAGATACTAAGCATCCATAAGATTCTTCAAATCCGAATACATAAGTACCCTTCTTTGTTTGTTCCATCTCACGAGCCTTTTCACCAATGAACTTAAAGCCTGTTAAAGTGATTTCAGTTTTTAAACCATATTTATTCGCAATTGCGATAGGAAGTGTAGATGATACATTTGTTGTAAACATATAACCATCCTTAGGTAATGTACCTAATTCTTTTCTTGTCTTACAAATATAATCAAATACTAAAGATGCAGTTTGGTTACCAGTGAATAAAATATATTGTCCATCATGTTCAACTGCGATACCTAAACGGTCAGCATCTGGGTCAGTAGCTAAAACAATCTTAGCGCCAATTTCTTTTGCATATTCTATAGCTTCATCATATGCTTCTTTGTTTTCAGGATTTGATGTTTTTACACCTGAAAAATCAGGGTCACATGTCATTTGACAAGCTAAAGGTTTAACATCATAACCAACAGATTGTAAAACTTGTGGTGCGAAAACTTGTCCTGTACCATGTAGTGGTGTATAAACAAGCTTAAAATCCTTCTTTAGGTTAGGACGCATAATAATTTTTTTTACATCAGCGATGTACTTATCATCAACATCCTTACCAATATAATAAATTAAATCATGATTTTTTGAATGATCAATTTCAAAATAATTGTCAATCTTATTAATTTCAGCAATTACTTGGTCAGCATCTTGTGGAACTAATTGACAACCAGTTTCATCATAAATCTTATAACCATTATATTCCTTTGGATTATGACTTGCAGTAATCATAATACCACCAATACACTTGAAATTTCTTACAGCGTAAGATAATTCAGGTGTTGGTCTTAAAGCTTCAAATAAGAAAACTCTAAATCCTAAAGTTGTTAAAACTTCAGCAGCACATCTTGCAAATTCTACTGAATAATGTCTATTGTCATGGCTAATTGCCACACCCATAGCACCGGCAACTGGTGATTTTTTTAGTAAATATCTACCAAAGCCTAAAGTAGCCTTCATAACTATATAAATATTTAATCTATTAGTACCAGCACCTAAGATTCCTCTCATACCACCAGTACCAAACTCTAAATCGTTTGTGAATGCTTCTTTTAAGTCATTATCGCTCATCGCGTCTAATTCTTTTTTTAATCTAGCGTCAAGGTCCTTATAATCTTTCCAGACTTGCGCTTTTTCTAAATATCCCATTTTATCATCGCTCCTTTACAATATTTATTATATATTATTTTTAAATAATATTCAATAAAGTTAAGACCCAATAAAATAAAAAGACCATACTTTATTAAAAACAAAAATGGCCGATATAATATCGACCAATTTAAATTAATTCTTAAGTGAATTGATAGGTGCTGGAATTTGTCCACCACGATTAATAAATACATCTGGTTTTACCTTTGAAACCTTCATGATAGGACCATAGCCTAAAAGACCACCAAAATTAAGTGATTCGCCAGCTTTTCTACCAATTGCAGGAATTACTCTTACAGCAGTTGTCTTTGTATTAATCATACCGATAGCTGCCTCATCTGCAATTATACCAGAAATAACTTCAGCTGATGTATCACCAGGAATAATAATCATATCAAGGCCAACTGAACATACTGCAGTCATAGCTTCTAATTTTTCAATTGATAAAGCACCAGATTCAGCTGCAGCAATCATACCTGCATCTTCTGATACTGGAATAAATGCACCAGAAAGTCCACCTACTCTAGATGATGCCATAACGCCACCTTTTTTAACTGCGTCATTTAGCATTGCAAGACATGCAGTTGTACCACAAGCACCACATTGTTCAAGACCAATTTCTTCTAAAATGTGGGCAACTGAATCACCTACTGCTGGAGTTGGGGCAAGTGATAAGTCTACTATACCAAATGGTTTATTTAACATACGAGAAGCTTCAACACCTACAAGTTGACCCATACGAGTAACTTTAAATGCTGTCTTCTTTATAATATCTGCTATTTCGGCAATTGAAGCGTCCTTAGGAGCTTTTTTAATAGCTGCACGAACAACACCAGGTCCTGATACACCAACGTTTAATACACAGTCAGCCTCACCGACACCATGGAATGCACCAGCCATAAATGGATTGTCTTCAACAGCGTTACAGAATACAACTAATTTAGATGCACCAATACAGTTGTCATCCTTTGTTAATTCTGCTGCTTCTCTAATCTTTTGACCCATGATCTTTACTGCATCAAGATTGATACCAGCACGAGTTGAACCGATATTGATACTTGAGCATACTAAAGAAGTTTCTTTTAAAGCACGTGGAATAGAATCAATTAATTCTCTATCACCAGGTGCGAAGCCCTTTTGAACTAAAGCACTGTAACCACCGATAAAATTAATACCGATATCATGGGCTACCTTATCTAATGTCTTTGCGTATAAAACTGGATCTCCTCCAGATACGCCTACTAACATTGAAATAGGTGTAACTGATACACGCTTATTAATAATAGGAATACCATATTTTTTTGAAATAGTTTCTCCTACTTTTACTAAATCATGGGCATAATTATAAATTTTATTATATACTTTTTCACAAGATTTATTTATATCTGTATCCATACAGTCAAGTAAAGAAATACCCATTGTAATAGTTCTTACATCAAGGTTTTCTTCTTGAATCATCTTTATTGTTTCTAATATTTCATTATCGTTTAACATATTATCACCATTAAATTCTATGCATTAAATTGAAGATATCTTCATGCATACAATGAATTTCAAGTCCTAATTCACTGCCTAGTTTTGTTAATTCATCAACAAATTGAGTAAATTCTAAATCTAAATCATCAATTGTAATATGCATAAACATTGTGAAATAGCCATTGATAATAGTTTGACTAACATTATTAATATTTGCTTTATGATCTGCACACTTAGTTGCTACCTTAGCTAAAATACCTACTGTATCTTTTCCTACTACTGATAATACTGCATTCATATTCATACCCCTCACTTAAATAAAAAATACATATCTATTTTACATTAAATAATCATTTTAATAAAGTAGATATATATTTTCCTTATTTTTTGTTAACGTTTACATCCGTTAAATTAATTTAAATTATTAATTTATCAATTTCTACTAAATAGTCATAATAACCATATGCGAAAAATAAAACAAAAGTTGAAAATGCGACTGCGATACTTGTTACAACAGGTAATAAGTAATCACCAATTTTAAAATATAAATTGTTACTATTTTTAAATTTATTAATTAACCTAGATAATACAATAAGTAAAATAAATGCAGGCACTATTAACAATAATCCATATGAATAATCAACTTCTAAATCTGCATCCATATTAAAATCAAAGCCTTTATTCATCAATACTAAAGCCCATGATTCAATTGCACAAGAAAATACTGAAGCTAAAAATACAATCTTTTCAAAAATAACTGCAGCTCTATATTTTTTCATGCAATAAAGAACTAAATATAAGATTAATGTAATGAATATTAAAATGTATGATATCGTCACTATACATAAACCAAAAATTCGCATAATAGTTCTCCTAAAACTATTTATATTATAAACTATTAAATAAAATTAAACAACAAAAAACTACATGGCAAAATTACCATGTAGTTGATTTTTGAAAAATTACTTAGGTTGCTTACCGATATAAGCTAAAATACCACCATCAACATATAAAATATGTCCGTTAACAGCATTTGAAGCGTCACTTGCTAAGAATACAGCAGGACCAGCTAATTCATCAGCTTCAAGCCAACGACCAGCAGGTGTCTTAGCACAAATGAATGAATCAAATGGATGACGAGAACCATCTGCTTGTCTTTCACGAAGTGGAGCAGTTTGAGGTGTTGCTATGTAACCAGGTCCAATACCATTACATTGAATATTGAATTCACCATATTCAGAACAGATATTACGAGTTAACATCTTTAAACCACCCTTAGCAGCTGCATAAGCAGATACTGTTTCACGACCTAATTCAGACATCATTGAACAAATGTTAATGATCTTACCATGACCTTTTTTGATCATTGCAGGAATTACAGCCTTAGATACGATAAATGGTGCATTTAAATCTACATCGATTACTTGACGGAATTGAGCAGCAGTCATTTCAGTCATAGGAATTCTTTTGATAATACCAGCATTATTAACTAAAATGTCGATAACACCAACTTCTTTTTCAATCTTAGCTACCATTGCATTTACTGCATCTTCATCAGTAACGTCGCAAACATAACCATGAGCAGTGATGCCAACTTCCTTGTAAGCAGCAATACCCTTGTCTACTAATTCTTGCTTAATATCGTTAAATACGATAGTTGCACCAGCCTTAGCCATACCAGTTGCGATAGCGAAGCCAATACCGTAAGATGCACCAGTAATTAATGCAACCTTACCCTTTAATTCAAAATCTTTCATTTCCATAATTAAATGTTTTTCCTCCTTTTATTTTTTTATTTAATTATTTTAAATCACAAGTTTTAATATGATCCATATCGTCGTAATCTTGGTTTTCACCGCACATACCCCAAATGAATGTATAATTCATTGTTGCACTTGCAGCGTGAATACTCCAAGCTGGAGAAATAACAGCTTGTTCAGGAGCCATAACGATATGTCTTGTTTCATCTGGTTTACCCATTAAGTGGAATACTCTTTCACTTTCAGGAAAATCAAAATAGAAATAAACTTCCATTCTTCTTTCGTGTGTATGACAAGGCATAGTGTTCCAACAAGAACCTGATGCTAAAGCAGTCATACCCATTGCTAATTGGCAAGAGTCAATAATTGCAGTATTGATATACTTGTTGATAACTCTCTTGTTCATATGTTCATTATCACCTAGATCTTGGTGAATACATTCTACTGCCTTAATATCACCCTTAAAGCCTTCTAAGTTTTCCTTAGTATAAGCGATATAAACTGTAGGGTAAGTCTTATGTGCAGGAGATGATGTCATATAGAATTTAGCAGGATTCTTTCTATCATTAGATGAGAATTCAATGTCCTTAACGCCTAAGCCAATATACATACCATCCTTATGCTTAATATCATAAGTTTTACCATCAATCTTAACTTTACCTTCACCACCGATATTGATAAAGCCCATTTCACGACGCTCTAAGAAATACTTAGCACGCATTTCACTTGAGCCTTCAAGCTTAAGTGTCATATTAACAGGCATAATACCACCAGCGATGATTCTATCTTGATGAGAATAAACTAATAAGATATCATCTGCTTCGAAAACTTTATCTACTAAATAATGTCTTCTTAAGTCAGTAGTTGTATAATGCATTGAATCATCTGGATGATTTGCGTATCTTACATCTAATTTCATTTTTGTCTCCTCTTATTTTTTATAAATTTGCTAATTTATTTTTAATAAAATTAAATGAGAATTCCATATCCTCAGGCTTAGAACCTTCAAATATTAAATAAGCATTTGGTGCCTCTTCTTTAATTCTCTTTAATAAATAGTCATAATCAAAACGGCCTTTACCGATAGCAACTTGTTTAACATTGCCATCGATAATATCATAATCCTTTAAGTGGAATAGAACAATTTTACCTTTAAATAAAGATAATGCTTCTTCAAAAATTTCTTTGTAATTCATATGATTTTCAATTGCTATATAATTATAGATATCAACTATATAAAATACATTTTTAGAATTAATTGAATCAACTAATCTCTTTAAAGCTTTTGGATTCCACATACAGTGACCAAAAGCACCTTCAAGGGCTATATTTGCATCAACTGATTCAGCATATCTAGCTAAATCGCTAAATATTCTTAAATCTTCTTGGAATGCGTCTTCTGTTCTATTAAGTGGATTATATGTCCATTTATCATCATTAAATGAACCTGTTTCAGTACCTACATATTTAGTATGAAATTCATGTTCAAGTGATAAATGTTCTTTAAATTTTGCGATATTTTCTTTAACTAATTCTTTGTTAGAATGAACTGGATTGAAATATGCACCAAGCATAAATATTTCAAGACCTTCATCCTTAAAGGCATTATAAAATTCTAAAGCTTTTTCTTTATTTAATGTACCAGCTTTACCAGTTTCACCTTCAATTGCTTTATTGATAACAAATTGAACGCCATCAAAACCAACAGCTTTAGCTTGCTTTGCTAAAATCTTAGCATTACTTTTTCCAAAATCATGGACTCTAACACCAATTTTCATAAATGCCTCCTAATATTTAAGAATATAGGTACAGTTTTACCTGTACCTATTCTTTTTTTAAAACTTATTAACGTTGTACACGTCCGTTAGCATTACCACCAGCAAGTGATTCAACTTCATCAGCAGAAACTAAGTTAAAGTCGCCATTGATAGTGTGCTTTAATGCAGATGCAGCAACTGCGAATTCTAATGCTTCACCTTGAGTCTTCTTAGTTAATAGACCATGGATGATACCACCAGAGAATGAGTCACCACCACCGATACGGTCGATGATTGGGTTAACATCATAACGCTTAGATTCATAGAATTCTTTACCGTTATAAATTAATGCCTTCCAACCATTATGAGTAGCACTGAAAGATTCACGTAATGTAGAAATTACATACTTGAAATCAAATTCCTTTGCCATTTGTTCGAAAATCTTGTGGTAACCAGCAGCACCAGTTTCACCAGCTTCAACATTTGCATCTGGTTTAAAGCCTAAGCATAATTCAGCATCTTCTTCGTTACCGATACATACGTCTACATACTTCATTAATGGCTTCATAATAGAAATAGCCTTTTCTGAAGTCCATAATTTCTTACGGAAGTTTAAGTCTACAGATACTGTAGCACCAGCCTTCTTAGCAGCCTTACAAGCAAGTTCAGTTAACTTAGCAGCCTTATCAGAAATAGCTGGAGTAATTCCTGACCAGTGGAACCAATCAGCGCCCTTAAAAATTTCATCGAAATCGAAATCTTCAGGATCAGCTTCAGCAATTGAAGAACCAGCACGGTCATAAATAACCTTTGAAGGTCTCATAGATGCACCAGTTTCAGCATAATAAATACCTACTCTGTTACCACCACGAGCGATATATTGAGTATTAACGCCATAACGTCTTAAAGAGTTAACAGCAGCTTGACCAATTTCATGCTTAGGTAACTTAGTTACGAAATAAGCATCATGACCATAGTTAGCAGCTGATACTGCAACGTTAGCTTCTCCTCCACCATAAATTACATTGAAATTGTCTACTTGAACAAAACGATTTTGTCCAGCAGGTGATAATCTTAACATGATTTCACCTAATGTTACGATTTTTGCCATCTTTTTTTATTCTCCTCTTTCTTATTTTTCTATTTTAATTTTGACAACAACTTTTTCAACTGTTTTACCGTCAACATCACACTTAGCTAAGTGAGCATCTTCAGTATAAACAAGTGCGAAGCCTTCTTCTAAATCAAAGAATACAGCTCCTTCTGGATCATAATTATATTTTGTTACATCCTTTACATCATTGTAAGGAGTTGTAACTTTTAATGTAGGATTAGTAATATGAGTATAACCAATTCTTTCTTTACCCTTTAAAACGATTTGAATATCAATATAATTTTCATGATTTTCAAAGAAACATTCTTCAAGTGGTCTTGCGATATATGTATCACGATTGATATAAACATTATCACCATCTACAATAGTCTTACCCTTAGGTAAAGCCATTAAATCATTATTTTGAATAAAGTCAATTGCTGTATCAATATTTTTAGCAATTCCTTTATAGCGGTATAAATCCACTAATTTACCAATAATCATATTTGTCTCCTTTTATTATCTAACTACTTCTGCACTACCATTTGCAGCCATAAATGTTTCAATATCTTCACAGCTCATAGTTGATGCATCACCATAAATGGTATGCTTTAATACAGATGTGTTAAGACCATATCTAACAGCGTATTGAGGATTATTATAATCCTTTAATAAACCATGGATAACACCAGATGCGAAAGCATCGCCACCACCTATTCTGTCATAAATATTAAATCTGATAGGCTCAGTTAATTCCCAAGATAAATTGTCTTGATCTAATTTAAAATAATATCCAGCAAGTGAATTATCAGTTGCTGTATAAACAACTCTATCAGTACCGAATATATAATGTAAATTGTATTTTTTTATCATCTTAGGGAATACATTTCTTCTCTTTTCAGATAATGTCTTATCCTCAAAGCCCTCATCTAAAGGAATTTCTAATATTGTATTAGCATCGTAAAAACTAGCAAATACTATATTAACATAATTCATAAATTGTTTATAAACAGGTCTTGCTTCTTCAACTGTCCATAATTTAGAACGATAATTGAAATCAAATGATACAGGTACATTGTGCTTTTTAGCTTCTTTAACAGCTCTTAAAGCAACCTTTCTAACTCTTTCACCTAAGGCAAGAGTAATACCTGAAAGATGGAACCAAGTTGCATCACTAAAAATTTCATCCCAATTAAATTCATCCTCTTGAATACGAGTAATAGCTGAATGCTTTCTGTTATAAATAACCTTTGATGGTCTACCACCAAAGCCTGTTTCTAAGAAATAGA
Organism: Acholeplasmatales bacterium; assembly: GCA_024695025.1. Lineage (GTDB taxonomy): Bacteria > Bacillota_I > Bacilli_A > Acholeplasmatales > Anaeroplasmataceae > Anaeroplasma. The sequence continues at coordinate 15,143 of JAILIY010000010.1, read as the reverse complement.
TACCAATTGTTGTAGAACCTCTAACAACATAACTAGTATCAACACCATGACTCTTTAAATGAGTTATGGCACCATCACCTAATTGGTTAGGTGGAAGTTTAGACATAAAATATGTATTATGTCCCATATGAGCTAGTGCTACTGCAACGTTTGCCTCACCACCACCATAATTAACCAAGAAAGATTGTGTTTGGTTAATTGTTGAATAATCTGGTGTAGACAATCTTAGCATTATCTCACCAAATGTTAAAATCTTTTCTTTTTTCATTTTGACCTCCTAAAAAGGGGCATCAAGAATTACTTAGATTCTTTAGCTGCCTTATATTCAGCAATAAACTTCTTAGCAGTTTCAGTAACTAATGCATAATCATTCTTCTTAGCACCAGCAGTTAAGCTAGAACCAGCAGAAACAGCAACTACACCAGCCTTAACCCAATCCTTAATGTTGTCAATATCAACACCACCAGAAGGCATTAAATTAGCATAAGGAAGTGGTCCCTTAACATCTTTTACAAATCTAGGTCCTAAAATATCACCAGGGAAGACTTTAATTACATCACTACCAAATTCCATAGCTGTAACGATTTCTTTAATTGTTTGAGTTCCTGGTACATAAGGAATTTGATATCTGTTAGCTAACTTAGCTACATTTTCATTGAATGATGGTGCAACGATGAACTTAGCACCTGCTTCAATAGCACCCTTACAAGTTTCAGGATCTAAAACTGAACCAGCACCGATAACTACTTCTTTATTATCAGCATACTTTTCAACTAATGCTTCAATAATAGCACGAGCTCCTGGTACTGTATAAGTTAATTCAATGCAAGTAACGCCACCAGCAATACAAGCATCAGCAATCTTAATTGCTTGTTCTTTACTATTTCCTCTAACTACGGCTACAACACCAATATTAGAGATTTGATTTAAAATATCAAACTTTTTCATAATATAAATTACCTCTTTCTTTCGACCTAGATTTTTAAGGTCATCTAGAGTAATTATAACATTCATGTTATATATTTGTCAATTCTAACAAACACTAGATGTATTAAATTTAAGTCATATTTTTACATTAATTTTACAATAAATTTCATCTTCATTTTTATAAAAAGAAAAAGTTAGGCACTTGCCTAACTATTGTCTTTTTAATCCGTGACAGAATTTGTATTTTTTACCGCTTCCACATGGACATGGATCATTTGGACCTACATTGGCAAACATGCCTTCATTTTTTGCAGGTTGGCCTTGATTTACTCTAGATAAATCTTGGTTAGTATTTAATCCCTTCATTGCTTCTTGTGCATTCATTTCTTCGCTTTCACGTCTGATACGAAGTCTTGCATGCATTGCAGTAATTAATACTTCTTCATTCATTTTCTTATTTAATAATTCAAATTTTCTATAGCCTTCTCTTTGATAAATTTCAAGAGGGTTCTTTTGGGCATAAGATTGTAGATGAATACCTTGACGGAAGCCAGCCATCTCATCGATATGTTCACGCCAGTTCTTATCTAAAATTGGTAGAATCATTCTCTTAAGTATTGCTTGAATTTGTTGATCGATGATATTTGGTTCTTCTTTAATTGCTTCTTCAGAAATGACTTCTTTTAATTCTTCTTTAAAATGATCAAATCTACCCTTAATTTCATTGTAGCCTTGTTCATAAATATATTTAATCATATCTTGGTCATCATCATAGCCACGAACAATATTTACATCAACTATATTAGAGCCGTATAAACGTTCATTAAATGTCTTTGTAAGCTTGTCATCATCAAATACTTTGTCGCTTGAATTCATAAAATCTTCAACAGTATTTGAAACTGCGTTGTGCATCATATGATATAATACATCTTCAAGATTTTTAGCTTCAACAACTTCTTGACGTTGAGCATAGAATATTTCTCTTTGACGACGAATAACATCATCATACTTTAAGATATTCTTTCTTGAGTCATAATTTAAACCTTCAATCTTAGTTTGAGCCATTGTAACCATCTTAGCTAACATCTTAGATTCGATAGGTTGAGATTCGTCACCTTCATTCATCATTCTTACGATTGATGCAAGTCTATTTTTAAATGAATCTCCACCAAATCTTTGGATTAAATCATCTTCAGTTGAAATAAAGAATCTTGAATAACCAGGGTCACCTTGACGACCAGAACGACCTCTTAATTGGTTATCAATACGTCTTGCTTCAAAACGTTCAGTACCTAATACTGCAAGACCACCAAGTTCAGCAACACCAGGTGCAAGCTTAATATCGGTACCACGTCCAGCCATGTTTGTTGATAATGTGATAGCACCAAGTTCACCAGCATGTGCGATGATTTCAGCTTCACGAGCATGGTTTTTAGCATTTAATACTTCATGTGGTAAATTCTTCTTTTCAAGCATTAAATGTAATAATTCAGATGTTTCAACATCTGCAGTACCAATTAGGATTGGTTGACCTTTTTTATGACGTTCTTCAACTTCATTAACTAAAGCTCTAAACTTAAATTCTTTTGTTAAGAATAAATAGTCTGGAGCATCTATTCTTATAACAGGACGGTTTGTTGGAACTTCAACAACATACATGTTATAAATATCTCTAAATTCTTCTTCTTCAGTTTTTGCAGTACCTGTCATACCTGATAACTTCTTATACATTCTGAAGAAATTTTGATATGTAATAGTTGCAACCGTAATTGTTTCTTTATTAATTTGAACGCCTTCTTTAGCCTCAAGTGCTTGGTGTAAGCCTTCTGAGAATTGACGTCCTGGTAGAATACGACCTGTAGATTGGTCAACGATTAATACTTCTCCGTCTTGAACAACATATTCAATACCATTTGAGAAAATATAAACAGCCTTTAAAGCATTGTTGATTCTATGAACTAAATCTGTATGTTCTAGGTCATATAAGTTGTCTACTTTAAAGAATTTTTCACCCTTTTCAACGCCTGAAGGAAGTAAAGCTATTGTTCTTGATTCAATATCAATTTCGTAATCTTCATCCTTAAGCATTTTTGCAAATGCATCTGCTCTTTCATATAAACCATTATCGTCCTTAGTTGGACCAGAAATGATAAGTGGTGTTCTAGCATCATCAATTAAAATTGAGTCTGTTTCATCGATGATTGCAAAATTTAGACCCTTAACTTGAGTTTGTTCTTCTACATTTGGAACCATATTATCACGTAAATAGTCAAAACCTAGTTCTGAGTTTGTAGAATAAATGATGTCACATGAATATACTTCACGCTTTTGTTGACGATTTAATTCACGTAAGTTTAAACCTACTGTCAAACCCATAAATCTATAACATTCACCGATAACACCATTTGTTTCACGTCCTGCTAGATATTCGTTAACTGTAACGATGTGAACACCATTTCCTGTTAAAGCATTTAAGTATGCAGGGAAAACACCTGTTAAAGTTTTACCTTCACCTGTTTTCATTTCAGCGATGTTACCACCGTGAATAGCTGCGGCACCAATTAACTGACACCAATAAGCCTTCATACCAGTAACACGGAATGCAGCTTCTCTCATTGCTGCGAATGCTTCTACTAATATATCATCTAAAGTTTTACCATTTTTTAATAATTCTTTAAAATATGGAGTCTTTGCTTTTAATTCTTCATCAGATAGTTTTTGCATCTCAGGTTCAAGCGCGATAATCTTGTCTGCAAGTTTTGCGCATCTTTTCATTTCCTTATGACCTGAGTCTAAAAATTTGAATCCCATAGTCCAACCTCACTAATTTCCATAAAATCTCTTTTATAATGATACTATAAATAAATCAATTTTTCAATTAAAAATATTACTCTTTAATAATTATGTTAATATTATATATTAATATCGTTCATTTTATTTGTATTTAGGCATTAAAAAAGCTGTGAATCTAATATAAAAGTGACTCACAGCTTATATTTATTTAATTATTTTGCTTCAGTTTCAATAACTGCATAATCGCCATCTGCTCTTAAATAGATGACATTAGTCTTTCTAGTTTCCTTATCTAAGAATACAAAGAAGTCATGACCTAAAGCTTCCATTTGATCTATTGCCTCTTCTTTGCTCATTGGTTCAAGATCTAAATGTTTTTCTCTTGTGATTTTCTTAGGTTCTTCATCTACTTCTTGTGTACGAATAGTAGCTTTACCTAATTTATCCTTTACTTTGTCATTGTGTCTACGAATTTGTTTCATTAATTTATCGATTGCGCCATCGATAGCAGCGTAAACGTCTGCTTCAGATACTTCAGCACGAAGTATGATATTTTTGGAAGGAATTGTAACCTCTACCTTGTGGTATGCCTTATAAACCTTGCAAACAACTCTTGCTGTAACATTATCCTTATCGTATAACATCTTGTCAAGTTTTGCTAGTTTATCAGTTGCATATTTTTTAATTGGTTCTGATGGATTAAATCCATTTTTTCCTACAACTTCAACCTTCATATATATCACTCCTTTTCTAATTTTAGTATAGCAAAAAATAAAGCGCTTTTCAATAAAAATCGAAGCGCTTTATATTATTCTATATAAAAAGTTACAACAATGATATTTTTACAATTCAATTTAGATATGCAATCTAAAACAGAAAGAGTTTCATCATCGAATTTTATTTTATTAAAAAACAATGTGACAAAGCCTTCTCTATTGTAATATGATTTAAATATTTTGCTGTATTCAAGATAAAACACATTGTAATCTATATTATATTTTGCCTCAAAAATTGATATGATAAAACAATCATAAATATCTAATTGGCATTTTTCTATTGAAAGCCTAATCGGATATCTTTTGTAGCATCTATTACATATGTATTCTTTTTCTTCTTTAAATAAAGTTAGAAGTTTTCTTTTGACATAAAAATGTTCATTACAAATCAAGCATTTCATCCTATCACCAATTTCATATTAACACATAAAAGAGGCGAAAAAAAGGAAAAAACATTTCTCAAATTTTTGAGAAAATTATGCTACTTTAATAAAGTCTTTAATTCCTCAACTTTATCTAATTTTTCCCATGGTAAATCAATATCTTTTCTACCGAAATGACCATAAGCTGCAGTTTGACAATAAATAGGTCTTTTAAGATTTAATGTATCGATAATTCCACGTGGAGTCAATTTAAATATTTCCTTAACCTTATTTGAAATTGCTTCTTCAGAAACCTTATTTGTGCCAAATGTATCGACTAATATTGATGTAGGTTCTGCAACACCAATTGCGTAAGATAGTTGAATTTGACAACGAGTTGCAAGGCCAGCTGCTACAATATTCTTTGCAATATAACGAGCCATATATGAAGCACTTCTGTCTACCTTAGATGGATCTTTTCCAGAGAATGCTCCACCACCGTGACATGCAGCACCACCATATGTATCAACGATAATTTTTCTACCTGTTAAGCCACTATCTCCTTGTGGACCTCCAATTACAAATCTACCTGTTGGATTACATAAGAATTTAGTATCCTTATCAACTAAATTATGTGGTATTACAGCGTCTACTACATATTTTTTAATATCCTTTGCTAAATCATTTAAATCAACTTCTGGTGAATGTTGAGTTGAAATTAAAATAGTATCAATTCTTTTAATTTTATTATTATCATCATATTCAACAGTAACTTGAGTTTTTCCATCTGGTCTTAAATAAGGAAGTGTTCCATCTTTTCTAACATCAGATAATTTTTTAGCAAGCATATGAGCAAGTGTAATAGCCATAGGCATATACACATCAGTTTCATCGCATGCATAACCAAACATAATACCTTGATCACCGGCACCTTGTTCATGGCTAGTTGTTTCATCAACACCCATCGCGATATCTGGTGATTGAGGATCAATTGCTGTAATGACAGCTAAATTATCGGCATCAAAACCAAATTTACCTCTGTCATAACCAATTTCTTTTACCTTGTTTCTTACAATCTTTTGTACATCTACATAGTGATTAGTTGTAATCTCACCGAATACCATAACCATACCTGTTGTACAAATTGTTTCACAAGCGACTCTACCATTAGGGTCGTTTTTTAAAATATCATCTAATATTGCATCACTAATTTGGTCTGCAATCTTGTCTGGGTGTCCCTCTGTAACACTCTCACTTGTAAAAAATCTTTTCATAATTAGTTAGTCTCCTTTTATTTATAACATTATTCTTCATCATAAATAGTTTCAAAATCAGTATCAAACCTTTGAAATCTATCATATACTAATGAATCAAAATAAACCTTAAACATTTTTTCCATATAATTCATTGTATTTTTATGATTATATGCTTTCTTATAACTTCTAACACTTCTCATTGAAATATATATTTCACATATTAAAATGATTTGAGATTCAATATTTTTAATTGAATTTCTCATTCTCTTGATAAATTCATCATCATTTGAACCATCTAAAACGTAACGTAATATTTCTTCACCCTTACGTTTTAATTCTTCGCGCTCAATAATTTTTAAACCTATATCAGCTTTGTCGCGTACTTCACTAAATTTTTTATCCTCAGCTTCTGTTTCTTCTAAATTAAAATCGACATTAGATTCAATATGAATCTTTGTAAAATTTACCATATCATTTATTTCATCAGGCTTTAATGACAAAAGTGAGGCAAGTTTAGATACCATAAGACATAAAATTTCATTTTCGTGCCTTTCGTCATCTGAAATAGTTCTTTCAGGTAAGGCTATATCAAATACTTTAGTTATTGAATTTATATAATTAGCCTGAACATTTCTTCTTTTTGTTTGTTCCTTTTTACGTTCTTCTTGCATGTAATTAGTCATCGAAACATAGATATATAAAACCATCATAAACAAGGCAATCAAAAGTACTCTTATTATAATATCGACTATTTCGCCCGACTTCACGAGGTTTTTAAAAGTAACTAAAATAGATGAATCATTATTGGCATGCTGAACTATTGGATAAGTTACAACAAAACTCAACAATGTGACTAATACTATAACGATGGCGAAGATATTTTTAAGCATCTTCTTATCTTGGTAGAATGCACATATTAATAATGAATAATAAATCAATACATAACCACATTCTGCAAGCAACAAATTATCGTGACCACCAGAATTGTAATATGGATCAAACTGAACCTTCAATTTTAAATAAACTAATACCGCAGACAAAAACATATAAAATGAGGCCAGATACATCGCTATATATTGGCTTAAAGTATCATTACTTCCTCTATTAATAAGTCTTGATAAGAATTTATTTATCATAAATGTCACTGGAAACAACAATATAGTTAGTAACCAGTTTGAACTTGTCGATTCTAAAATAGATGCTAAGGCAAATATTAAAGTATACATCAAGTTCGATACTAAAATGATATTTTTGATAACGACATTTTTACGATATAAAACTTGTTTATCATCTGTTATATCAATACCATTTTCAAATCCAAATTTATCTTGGAATAAAGTAGATTTCTTTATTTTTTTTGTTAATTTAAATTTTAAATCTTTAAAACCCAAAGTAATCCACCTCGCTTCCACTTTTTATTTTAACATAATCAATTAAATAATTGAATTATTTAAAATGAAAATCTTATTGCCGTTTGAAAAGTCTTTACCACTCATTATCTTTTTACCTGGGACAAGTAATAAATCAAGTGATATAGCACCATCTAAAGTTTTTAAGACAATACATTTTTTAACATTTAAAACAGTACCTGCTTTTGCATTAACATCAAAATTATCTACGCTTGATGCCTTAAAGATTTTAACCTTTATACCACTAACTTCCAAATAGGCACCAGGTTCCATTGATAGGCCCTTTATTTTGTTAATGATATCCTTAGTCTTATTATTTAAATCAATTTTTTCTTCGCTAGGATCTATATTTTTAGAATATGTTGCAAGACTTTCATCTTGTTTTTCGCCTTTAATTTTACCAGATACAATATCATCGATATTATCCATCAATAAATCTTTTCCTATAATAGATAATTTATCAAATAATGTTGAATTATTGTCTTCATCTAATATTTCATATTCTTTTTTACAATACATTACACCAGTATCCAGGCCCTTTGACATCTCCATTATAGTGACGCCAGTTTTTAAATCACCTTCAATTAAGCATCTTTGTATAGGTGCGCCACCTCTGTGCTTTGGCAAAAGTGAGCCATGAACATTTAATTTAAATTTAAATAAGTTTAATATTTTAGTTGGCACATATTGTCCATAGGCTGCTGTCACAAGTACATCAGCACCAATATTTTTAATTTTTCCATAAGAATCTTTAATCGATTCAGGCTGAATTAAATTTAAATTTAATTCTTTGGCAAGACCGGCAACAGGTGTATCTAATAATACGCCTTTTTTCTTTTCTCTATTTGGCTGACTAATAACTAATTTTACATCATATTTTTCACTTAAAGCTTTTAAAATAGGACAAGCAAAATTAGGTGTACCCATAAATACTATTTTCATTTTCATCACATCCTTGTAATTTCTATTTCACAATCTTTATTAGTTTGATATTCAGGATAAATATATTTAATCTTATCTAATATCAAATCATCTTTTGCATATATTTGAATTACATATCTATATTTATCACACTTTTTAAATATATAATCTTCTGTAGGACCTAAGATTATTGATTTTTCATTATTAGTTGATAAATATCTAATAATCTTTTGGGCATTATCATATGCTATATCTTTATTTAAACTCGATACCATTATTTCTATTAAGACAGAAAACGGTGGTAAATCAGCAAGTCTCCTGTTTTGGATTTCTTCATTAAAATATGAATCATAATCATGATTTTTACTGCATCTTATAACAAAATGATTAGGCATATAAGTTTGAATTATTACTTTACCTTCCTTATCGCTTCTTCCACTTCGACCCGATACTTGTTCTATAAGATTAAATGATATTTGATTTGAATCATATTTAGGAAAATTAATACTTAAATCGGCATTTAATACACCGACAAGTGTACAATCCTTAAAATCTAAACCCTTAGTAATCATCTGGGTACCAATTAATATATCAGCCTCATGATTTTTGAATTTGTTATAGATTTCTTCATAATCCTTTAAAGAATTAATACTGTCTGTATCACATCTTAATATTTTGGCCAAAGGAAACATTTTTGATACTTCATCATATATTTTTTCAGTACCAGTACCGACATATCTAATCTTGTCACTTTGACATTTAGGACATGTGCTCACATTAACGATTTGATAACCACATTGATGACATTTTAAATAATTGCCTTTCATATGATAAGTCAAAGATATATCACAGTGAGGACATTTTATTACCTCACCACAGCTTCTACACTGGACAAATGTTGAATGTCCTCTTCTATTTAAGAATAAAATAGCTTGATTGTTGTTATCTAAACAATATGTTAATTCATTTTGTAATTTTTTAGATAAAACACTTTTGTTGCCACATTTTAATTCTTCTTTTAAATCTACTACTTCAACCTTAGGAAGTGGTTTATTATTAGCTCTATTTTTTATTTCTAATAATTCATATTCTCCTGATGTAGCCTTATAATAATCACTAATATCCGGAGTTGCAGTACCTAATATAATTGGTATATTATATTTTTTAGCTCTAAGTTCTGCAATTTCTTTTGCGTTATATTTAGGATTATTTAATTGTTTATAAGATTCTTCATGTGCCTCATCAATTATAATTAAACCTAAATCCTTAAGTGGGGCAAATATAGCACTTCTTGCACCGACGACTATTCTCGTTTTTTTATCAATAATTCTTTTCCATTCATTATATTTTTCTTTTGGAGATAATTTTGAATGTAATATTGCTATATTATTTTTAAAAACAGAATGTAAGATAGATGTAATTTGTGGTGTAAGTGATATTTCTGGTACTAACATTATGGCATTTTTATTATTTTTTAAGACTTCACTTATACATTTAATATAAACCATTGTCTTACCACTACCAGTTATACCATGAAGTAAATATGTATTATATTTATCATATTTGATTTGATTAAAGACTTCTTGTTGTTCATTATTTAATTCAAAATTATCTTCTATTTCATAATCTTTATATTCATAATGATTAATCACTTTATCATAAATAGATAAAATGCCATCTGATACAAGTTCATTGATAATATTTTTTTTATAACCAGATTCGATTAATAAATCAAGTTCGATATCAGTATCTATTTCACTTAAATATGACAATAATAATTTTTTAGAATTACTTCTGTATACTTTATCATAATCATTTAAATGAACCATCTTAATAATGTCATCATCTTTTCTTCTTTTGGCTTTATTTTCAATTAAAATCAAATTATTACTATATGCTTTATATAATATTTTTTGTTTTTCAATATCTAATTTTTCAATGCTTATTTCTTTTTTATTTTTGAATATATCTTTTAAATTGTCATCAAGTAATTCTTTATTAATTATTTTAGCTACCTTTTGATATTTAATTTTTAATATTGAAGGTATCATACAGTCAAAGGCTTTAGAATAAAATGTAAAATTCTCTAAAGCTATATATTTAGCTATATCTACAAATTCTTCATTCAATATGTTTTTGACATCGATGATATCAATTATTTCTTTCACTTTTGATACGCAAGAAAATTCTTTAATATCAACTACATAGCCACATCTTTTTAAATTGCCAAATGGCACGAGTACTCTGTGCCCTATTTTAATAATATTTTCTAAATGAGATGGAATTAAATATGAATATGTTCTATTAACTTGTTTGTTTTTAATATCAACAACTATATCGGCAAACATATTATCACTCCCATCTATAAAAAATAAATGCCGTCCTTTGACGGCATAATAATCTTATATGTGCCATCATTCAAGCTTTAGCACCTTGCATATTGCAGGTTGCTTGGTAATCATAGGGCTTGCCCCTCCTACCATCTCTATGACAAATAAATTATACTATGTAATTTATACTAATTCAATTAGTGTTTTATATTTATTTAAAATATAATCAACATAATTTGTTTCATCTATTCCCTTATCAGGTACATCATTACCATTAAGTGTAATATTTTTGAAATTTGTGACATCAATTTTTGGATTACCTTCATGCATAATTATTACATCTAATTCTATATCACCTAAAAATTTAGAATCAATAATTGATATTCTTGGTAAAACAGGTGAAATAGCACCTTTAGGAAACCAACGTCTTGCAAGTATAGTCTTAACTACATTTGATCTAAATTCACAATCTTTAAATACCAACCCATGAGAATTTTGACAATATGTGTCTGGTGCTAAAAAATAAGCACTTTGATGTTGGGTAAATGAATTTATAATACAATTTTTAAATACTGTATCACTGCTTCCAAATATGAAATCTACATCACCTTCAATATAAGAATTAATAATTAAATTATTAGTTCCATCATCCATATATAATGTATCCTGAAATGAAATAAATTTACAATTAACTAATAATGTATTAGATGCCTCACTTTTAAAAGCTACTGCTTGTTCACCATCATTAGTCATTTTGATATGACTATTTTTAAAGGTGATATTGTATGCTTTAAAATTAATTGCACCAGCCTTCACTCTAAATGTTGCAGAACCAGATGTACCATATTTTTTAGAAGTATTAGGATTTATACAACTAGCATATGCATCAAAAGCTATAACAGTATTTTTATTACCTTTTAAGGTAATATTTTTCTTGTTTAATTCGATTTGTTCAAAATATTCTTTGTCATCTAGTTGGATAATGTCTCCTTCTTTTGCCATAAAAATAGCTTCACTTAAAGACATATCCTTATTTCTCATATCAATTATCATTTTATTTTACCTAATCTATATTTGAAATCATTGTATCCAAAATTTGTTAATTTTTCAAATGAATTGTCTTCATTTAAAACATAAATATCAGGCAGTGGCATTCCATTAAATGTATTATTTTTACATGATGTATATAATGCCATATCACCAAATATCAACAAATCATTTTCTTTTGGATAATCCATAAATTTATATTTTCCAATGTTGTCTCCAGACAAACATGTAGGTCCACCTAATCTCACTTCTATTTTATTACCTTCTAAATCAGCTTTATAAAGTGGTGGTAAATAAGGCATCTCTATTACATCGGGCATGTGACAAGCGGCACTTGTATCTAATATTGCAAAACAATAATCATTATTTATATATGTATCAAGAACGTGTGTCAACAAAAAGCCAGCATTTAAAACAACGCCTTCACCTGGTTCTAAATAGACATCGACATTCCATTTACTTTTTGCATAATTAATACAATCAATTAATAAAGGTATATCATAATCACTTCTTACTATATGATGTCCTCCACCAAAATTAATCCATTTGATGTTTTTAAAATATTTACTAAATTTTTTGTCAACTTCATCAAGTGTTATTTTCAAGTCATCAGAATTTTGTTGACATAGAGTATGGAAATGAATTCCATCTATCAAATTTAATAAATCATCATTTAATTCTTCATCTAATTTAGAAATAGGAATACCTAATCTTGATTCTTTACTACAAGGGTCATATATTGCAGGTCCCTTTTGTGTAGATTTTTCAGGATTGATTCTAATGCCTACACTTTTGCCTGAAGCTTTAGCTTTGAGACCAAATTTTTTTAATTGATTTAATGAATTAAAAACAATGTGATCTGCATATTTTAATAATTCATCAAATTCATCATCTCTATAAGCACCACAAAATACATGGACTTCTTTATTTGGCATTTCTTCTTTTCCAAGTCGTGCTTCAAATAAACCTGAAGCCTCAGTACCTGCAAGGTATGGTTCTAATACATTATATAAATTAAAATTAGAAAAAGCTTTTTGGGCAAGTAATATTTTAGCTCCAGTCTTATTTTGTATATCTTTTAAAATTTTACCATTGTCCTTTAAAGATTTTACATCTATGATGTAACAAGGTGTCTTTAAACCTTCAAACAATTTGTATGGATCAATGTCTTTAAATCTTTTAAAAGGATCTCTTAAATCGATATTAATCATATTAATCTACCATAACAGGGTCATAAGTTTCAGTCTTTGGAAGACCATATTTATCTAACGCTTCAATGAATGGATCTGGATTATATTCTTCAACAGTACGAGCACCAGGTGTGTTCCAATAACCTTTTAAAATCATTAAAGCACCACACATAGCTGGTACACCTGTTGTGTAGCTTACAGCTTGTGAATTAACTTCTAAATATGATTCTTGGTGGTCACACATATTATAGATATAATATTTCTTTTCTTTGCCATCTTTTACACCTGTAAATATACAACCTATATTAGTTTTACCAACAGTTCTTTCACCTAATGATGCAGGGTCTGGAAGTAAAGCCTTTAAAAATTGAATAGGTATAATTTTATGGCCTTCAAAATCGATTGGGTCTGTTCTTAATAAGCCAACATTTTCTAAACATTTCATGTGTCTTATATAGCTTTCACCAAAAGTCATATAAAATCTAATTCTTTTAATTTCAGGTAAATTTAACGCGATAGATTCAATTTCTTCGTGGTGAAGTAAATACATATCCTTTTCACCTACGCCATCAAAATTATATTTTTGATGAATAGATAAGGCAGGTACTGAATGCCACTTACCATCCTCATAATAAGCACCATCGCTTGATACTTCTCTTAAATTGATTTCAGGATTGAAATTTGTGGCAAATGCATAGCCATGGTCACCACCATTACAATCTAAAATATCAAGAGTATCAATTCTATCGAATTCATGTTTTTTAGCATATGCAACATAAGCTTGAGTAACACCTGGGTCAAAGCCACAACCAAGTAAGGCAATTAAACCCTTCTTTTCAAATTTTTCTCTATATTCATATTGATAAGAATAATCAAAATAAGCTGTAAAGCCTACTTCCTTTACTCTCTTTTCATATCTTTTTCTCCATACTGGTTCATCTACATCCATAGGTTCATATGCAGCTGTATCTAGATAATGACAATTACATTCTAAACAAGCATCCATAATTATTAAATTATAATAAGGCATACCTAAATTCATAACAATTTCAGGCTTATATTCTTTGAATAATTTGCATAAAGCATCAAAATCACTCGCATCTATTTGACAAGTTGTTATATTTGTTTTAGTTTTACCTTTTAAATCATCTTTAATCTTGTCACATTTAAAAACAGTACGTGATGCGATACATAAATCTGTAAAAACATCATCTAATTGACAACACTTGTGAATTGCCACACTCGCAACTCCGCCACAACCAATAATTATTACTCTACTCATAAATATATCCTCCAAATAAATTAAAAATTAGGTGGGCATGATACCCAAATAACCTTAGATTCTTCGTCACTAAGGTTTTTAATGTAATGATTCTTGTTTGATACAAAATAAAAAGACTCACCCTTTTTACAAACGAAAGTCTCATCTTCATAACAAACTAAAATTTCACCTTCAATAACATATCCAAATTCCTCTCCTGTATGAGGATAATCATGGAATGTTTCACCATTTTTATGTAATATTACATAAATTGGCTCCATCATATGTTCTTGGGCTGTTGGGATAAGCCAAGTTTGTCTATATGAATCAAATTCCTTTTCATATTGTTCTTCCTTATTAAAGACTATCATCTTATTATCATTTTCTTTGAAAAAATCACTGAGATTAGTACCTAAAACTTCAAGTATTATCTCAAGTGTCTCTAAAGATGGTGATACAGAATCACTTTCAAGCTGTGATATATAGCCTTTAGTTAATTCACATCTATTAGCTAATTCCTGTTGGGTTAGCTGTAATAATTTTCTTCTTTCTTTTATTTTATTACCTAAGTTCATATATACCTCTTGTTTGAAATCTCTAATCTTTAAGTTTGAAATTCCTAAACTTTTAAACTACATATATTTTACTATGAATTAAGGTTATTTTCAACATCATTTAATTAAAAAAAGATGAATTAAATTCATCTTCTTTAATCATTATTCAAATGTCTTTGTCGAAGGATTATAAATTTCAACTTTTACAACATAATAATCATCATCTAATGTTATTTTTATTGATTTATTAGTTGGATTCTTATAATTATCATATAGTGTAATTATATAATTATTTTTAGTGCATTCATATACATTTT
>JAILIY010000004.1 GCA_024695025.1 Acholeplasmatales bacterium | reverse complement strand
GATAATAATGCTATTCCAATTACTAATGTTTCCATATAACCATTTCCTAAAAGATAATCCATCCTCACACTAACTGCAAGTCACATTAATGTTACCTTGTTTTATATTATATTACAAGTTATGTATCAAAATTTCATAATATATTTTGTGATTATTCTAAAACATTATATTAAAATTAAAAAATCATCTCACTTAAGAGATGATTCCTATAATAAGTCTATTTGTAAAATCAAACAACCATAACAAACATATAGCATAGTGTGTTTGTCCTCATTTACTAATGGCGGAGCATAAGATAATGGTATTCGAACCGCACTATTTTTCTACATCATAGCTACGTGAAATCTTATCAGCCAAAAGCTCTAAAAATTCATTCACTAAACTATATAATTTAAATTGTAACTCTTTAAAATCACGTGGTACAATAGGTCTTCTTTTTTTTATAAGCCCCATATAAGTATCCTCAATCTGTTTGTTTTTCTTTTGAAAGTCGCTCTCAGCATAAATATCATGTGCAAAATCTTTTCTCAAATACTTTATAGTTTTTATAATAGGTGCTTCATCAAAAGGCACATATTCTTTAATTTTTGAACTATAACTTTTAGTACCTTCATATATTAACTCATAAAATGCAATAGCAACTCTTGAAAAATCCTCTTCATTCTTACATACTGTTGATGAAATTACACCTATATTTGTAAAAACTTTAGGAGTTGTAACAAATATATCATTATCCATTGATGCAATTTGAGTTAAATGATTTAGTATTCCTGTTGCACAATCTTTAATCTTAACTGTTATAGTATTAGTATAACTTTCATCCATTTCTTCAACAGTACTATATTTTAGAGAATGAGCTGTATCGCGCGAAATAACATCTTTATTATCTACATTAATTGATTCTAATAATTGATTAAAGCTTTCATTATATCCAAATTGTTTTAAAGCTGACTGCAAACTTTCAATTTGTTTTGAGTATGTATTTATAACATTCAAATACCATTTTTTACTATTTTCACTTATTGCCTTATTATAATTAATTAATATTTTTCCAATCTGATTGAAAGAGGCAATTTCTATTTTATTATTAAACGATGTCAACTCAATATTATCTAGAAATGCCATTATTGTTTTAATTGAATTATTAGTAGAAACGTTGATATTTTTATAAATAGAGTAAAAGTTATTTTTCTCAATTGTTTTTTGCAGTAAATTTGTTGTTTTCACTAGTGAATCATTATTAATTGATTGATTTGCAAGTTCTATATATGTTGAAATTTGATTGGAAACCTCTAAATATTTGTCACTAATTAAAATGTAATCCTTTTCTTTGTCATTCATAAAAAACCCCTTTAAAAAATGTATTATTTAAATAAATTATAGTCATCCAAATTAGTTTCCAATAATTTTATTAATACACCATCTTATTTATCACATAATAAATAAACCATATAATTGGTGTATCATTATATTTATTTTACTAGATCTTTAATGACTTCCTTTTTTGGATTAATAACATCATATATCTCTTTAAATACTTCATTAATTTTGCTCTTTTCATCATCTGAAATTGTTTCATCAAAATCAAAATCCACTTTTTTCCCTTTATTATTGTATAAATAATCTATCATTTTCAAGTTAGAAAATTCTTCTTTATTTCCTTTGTCATCAATAATTTTAGTAACAATTTGATCATTCTCTTTATATATATATAATTTCATAATTATTCCTTCCTATAACTCTTTAAATTATACTTCTTAAATCTTTTTTTAACAGATGATTTTCCACCATCAGTAACATCCGCTATAACATCTAGAATCGTATTTTTAGCATCAAATGAATCTTCCATTTTGTAGGACTTTATATTGATTCTATTTCCATCATTTATACAATAAACAATATTTTGAGCATCACCAAGCATTGGAATTGTAGCATTATGGGTAACAATAATTATTTGACGATTTGTTTTACTCCTCTTAATCGCATCAACCAAATCGCCATTAATGTAGTTAGTAGCTAAATTATCTTCAGGCTGATCTATAATTAAAGGTGCTTTATCTTTATCATAACCCAAAATAATATCTAAAATAACTGAGGTTCTTAATCCTGGACTTAATTCTGAAAATTTTCTTCCATCTTTATGAACTATTTCATATAAAACATGATTCATACCTGAAAAATCAGCCATAATCTTTTCAATCAAATCTGAATATCCTATAACTTTAGGGTTCCTCTTAGAATAGTTTTCTTCAAACAACTGAGTGACATCAGAACAATCATTATTAATTTTATCTTTCAAATATTTATTTAAAATATCAATAAAAGTTTTTTTGGTAATTTTAAAATCATTCCTTATAGTTAAACTATGTCCAGCCGATTCTATCGTTTTAGACTTGAACTCAACTGAATAAGTAATAATTTTATTATATGCCATCCAAAAAGAGTCATAATGTTTAACTAAGTCTCCAAGATATTCAAGCAATTTTGCTTTATCTAAATCAATTCCAATATTTTTAGCATTTGTTGATTTTAGAGACTCATCAATCCTATCACTTTTTCTTATAATAATATCATTCACTTTAGAAGCGAATTCTATCATATCATATGTCTTGCATATTTTTTTCTTAATACTATTTAACTCATCTTGAATGTTTGGAAAAAAAGCAATTGTATATTGGTAATCATTTAAATCCTTCAACAGTTTTTCGATATCTTTTTTTGTCTCATCTGTTAATTTTAATTTTTCCAATTCCTCCTTATTAGGTTTAAATATTTTAATAGGATTAATTAACTTTTCACCCAAATAAAAAAGGCGAGAAAAATTAGGTAGACTTTTAATTTTATCTATAGTTTCCTTAACGTTTTTAGCACTATTAATGAATGTTGTTAATGTTAAACGAAAATCAGCTATGGTCTTTGTTATTTGCTGTTCAAAATTCTTATCAAACGGAAAAATACGTTTTAAAAATTTATTATCAGCCAAATTATTATCTACTCCCTTTTCATCATCTTTTTTAACTAAATCCATTATATAATTTTGTGAAAAATAGTGCGGTACCATACCAGAAGGATTTTCCACGATAATATTTCCTACATTAAATTTTTGATAATCAGTAGATATTTCGCCGGAAATTTTTTTGTACAAAGAATCTACAAACAAAGTTTTTCCAGATGAAGAATTTCCGATTACAACATTCAAGCCAGGTTCAAGATTTACATCAATATTAATTCCTTCTTCGTTCAATTTAACTGACAAAATCTCGTCTTGAAAATTGTCCTTTGGCTTTGCACCATAGGAAAACCTCTCCTTTTCACTTAATGCTATTCTAAATCCATCAAATGTTGCAGAAGAATACATCCATGTCGGTATAAAATCATCAGTTGTTGTTTTACCATTAGGATATTTACTTATAGAATAATTATCTGTACAAGTTACTAGATTTATAAATTCATCTATTCCTAATTTTTTAAAATAATTATTAGAAATTTCAAGCTTCTTATTTGATCTAGCAGTAAAACCATCAAACAAATTGTAATAAATACTTCTTTCCATTACATCATTAAATTGAATACCTTCTTTTGGGATTGACTCATTAAATACACCATGAGCTTGTCCTCCATGAGGTAAGATCAAATAATCATATCCTTCTAGTTTCTTAATAATTACAGCCAATGTTGGAATATTTTCATCAAGAAGTTCAGGCACTTTATTTGGATATAATTCATCAAGTTTTTTATTTATATCTTTAATTGTATTTAAGCAATTACTTTTATCAGTTTTAAAGAAAAAATGGCAATGATAAGCTGGACATTTTTCATAATTTTTAACATGAAGTTCAACACCTACAATAAAGTTAATACCCTTTTGTATCATTTTCTCATAAGCATCTTCATTAATAGTGTTATGGTCCGTTAAACTAATTAAATAATTATTACCACCAGCAGCCAATTCGATTTTATTTTTTAATGTATCTACATCATACTCTTTGTTTAGATTGTTTGCATTTTCTGATGTATGAATATGAATATCAATATAACATGGTTTCATAGTAAACTCCCTTTTTTATTAAATCGTTTAAACATCAACGTTTTAATTATACAATTAAAAAAAGAAAAAATACAGCGTTTTCAGCTGTATTTTTAACTTAATGTGCATTGAAGGACTAAGCATCCATTTCCTACTATTAAATTGGTGTTATTTCTTTGTTAATATCTTCAGTAAATGGTTCTAATAGTCATTTTTGCTTATGTGCTTCTATATATTCTTTAACGGCTCTCTCAATAACTATAGTTTTAGTTTGCCCAGCATCCTTAGAATACTCTTCAAGCATCTTAAAAATCTCAGTATCCATTTTAATATTTACTGGAGTTGAATCTTTAGTAGGTCTAGCCATTATTTCCCACCATCTTTTCTTAATGATTTATAAATATCTGATAAGAATAATCCCAATAATTCTTTTTGTAATTCTGGTTGTTTTAATAATAATGTAAAGAATTCTTGATTTTGTTCTAAGCCATCAATAAGTGCATTCTCTATATTTGAATAATAAGCTAATGCGAAATCATCTTGAGTATTGTTTTTAGCTGATGCTAATAAATCTGGATTAGACTTCATAATATCTCTTATTTGAAGTGCTGATTTAATTGCAACATCATTATTAAATTCCATACCTGTTTTAGAATTTATATCTTTTATAATCTCAGAAAGTCTTGCTTCTTTTTCTTCTGTCAAATTAAACTGATCAGCAGCTACAAGTTTTATGTATGACGATTCATATTCAGGCTTAGTATGTGTCATACCTTTCTTTTGATAGAAATTAGAAGCATTAATTTTATCAACTAAATTAAATCCTTTTCCAGGAGCATCTTTACCTAAATAGTTTAATAATAGACATACATATTTGTATTTCTTATGTAAATCTAAATCTTCTAAGCTAGACACTTGAATAACAAATTCATAACATCTTACAAAGCCTCTTAAAGTCTTTCTACAAATCTTTCTATCCTTTTCTTCAAGGTCATCAAACTTCTTTTTACTTTTTGATAAGAAAGCTGTTATTTTAGCTTTATCAGCTGTTGTAGGATTATCCATATAAATAATATCGTTTACTTTAGATGCATCATCATTTGAGAATAAGCAATAAGAATCTACTTTAGCTTCAATCTCATAAACTGATTGAGGTGTAATAGTATTAGATAATTCTGTGCTTGTATAATATGGATCAAATGCGTCTTCTATATCTTCATAACTATTAACGAAATCTAGAATGAATGTTTTCTTATCATAAGGATAACAAGTTCTATTTAATCTAGATAATGTTTGAACAGCATTTACTTTACGTAATTTCTTTAAGATATACATTGCGCAAAGTTTTGGTTGATCAAAACCTGTTTGATATTTATTAGCTACTAGCATTACTTGGTATTCATCAGTATCAAATTTACTAGCAGTCTTTTCTTCACTAAATCCATTAATAGATGTTTCAGTAAATACTTTTTCTTCATCAGCATCACCAATTTGTTTTCCTGTTACTTTGCCAGAGAATGCTACAATTGGTCTTACATCAGTAATACCTTTTCTTTCAGTATAGTTCTTAAATGCATAATAGTATTTAACTGCCTCAGGGCGAGAACCAGTAATAACCATAGCTTTTGCTTGACCACCTAGTTCATCCTTAACAACACTTCTAAAATGTTCAATAATAATCTCTACACGTTGAGCAATATTAGTATCGTGAAGCATAGCAAATCTTGCAATTTGTTTCTTTGCTTTCTTTTCTTTATACATAGGATCTTGCTCAATTGCTTTATTAATCTTATAGAATGTTTCATATGTAGTATAGTTAGTTAATACATCTAATATGAATCCTTCTTCAATCGCTTGTTTCATTGAATAATTATGGAATGCTTCATACATACCTTTTTCATTCATCTTACCGAATAAAGCAAGTGTTTCAGCTTTAGGTGTTGCAGTAAAAGCAAACATTGATACATTTGATTGCTTTCCATTATGTTCAATTTCTTGAGCAATCATATCTTCTACACTAATATCTTCATCTTCTTCATCCGAACCTAATGTTTGAGTTAATGCAGACATTTCTTTACCAGCAGTTGATGAATGTGCCTCATCTATGATTACTGCAAACTTCTTATTCTTTAATCCTTTAACTGATTCAACAATATAAGGGAACTTTTGAATTGTAGTTGCAACAATCTTTGTATTGCCTTCTAAAGCGTCTTTTAAGTCAGCTGAGGTACATTTATCATTCATTACTTGAATAAGGCCTGATTTATGTTCTAAATTCATTACAGCCTTTTGTAATTGTCTATCAACAACAATACGGTCTGTAGCTATTACTATGTTATTAAATATAACATTATCATTCTCATCATGAAGTGATACTAATCTATGAGCAAGCCAAGCAATAGTATTAGTTTTACCTGAACCTGCAGAATGTTGAATTAAATAATTTAAGTCTGTATGATTATCCTTTAAATCAGCTAATACTTTTCTTATACAATCTAACTGATGATATCTAGGGAAGATTACGTTCTCAGTAGTCTTTGTTTTACCTGTTACTTCATCAGTCTTTTCTTTTGATTCTACAAAGATAAATTTATTAACCAATTCAATAACCATATCTTTTCTTAGGATATCTTCCCACATATAAGATACTCCAAATCCATCAGGATTGATTGGATTACCTTTACCACATTCAATTCCTTCACCATTACCTCTATTGAATGGTAAAAAGTATGTTGATTCACCTTGAAGCCTTGTTGTCATATAACATTCTTCAAAGTCCATAGCAAAGTTTACAAGACAGCCTGCTTTAAATAAGAATAATCTATCTTTAGGATTTCTTTCTGTTCTATATTGATAAATAGCATCTCTATATGTTTGACCAGATGTATTTGCTTTAAGCTCAAATGACATAATAGCAAATCCATTTAAAAAGATAACCATATCAATACGTTCTGAATCAGAAGCCCATACTTCTTCAGCAACTGATAAGATATTCATACTATATTTCTTATTAGCTTCTTTATTAATTGAAGTAGCTGGTTTAGGATAAACTAAATCTAAATGAGTATTTTGAACTTCAATACCGTGTTTTAATGTATCAATTAAAGAACTCTTTTTAGAAGTTATTTGATTGTTGATAGCATTAACTACAGCATTATCAAAAGCACTCTTTAAAGTTTTCTTTAATGCAGTTACTTTTTCAGGTTGAGTATCATTTAAAAACTTAAATAATAACTCTTTATCCATAGCAAAGTATCTATCAAAATTATCATTAGTTCTTCTTACATAACCATTATTATTAACTAAATAATCCACTATGAATTTTTGATAATCATATCTTTCATTTATAATACTAGGCATTAGTAGAAACCTCCATCATCCAGATATTCTCCATTCTTTTTTATTAATTGAGTTAACTCTTTTTGTATAGCTTCATTTCTTTTTATAAACTTAATAACCCAAGATTGTAGGGCATAGGCAAATTGCATAAATCCAGATGAAACATTTGATGTGCGTACAACAAAAAATTTTGATGCTAATAATCCAATTGTTCCATTTGAAGCTGAATAATATCCAACGGCGTACTTTGAATAATAAATACTACCAATAATCAATTTTTCACCAATCGATAAATCTTCATACTGCTTCTCTAATGCTTTTTGCCTTTTTTCTTCAATTTCAGCAGATGTTTTATCTTTATCCTCAATTAAAATCTCCACATCTTTTTTTAAAGCTTCTAACAGTGAATTAATTGCTCTATTAATAACTGCCTGTTTATTACAAATTCCAAACAAATCTAACAAAACATCATATAAAGAAGATAAACCATCTGTATTAAGTAAATTATATTTATAACTAGAATCAACGAATCCCTTTATTTCTTCATTTTTTACATCATCAAACTTAAATATAAAATAGTTTTTAGATTCATTAATAGCCCACAATGCACCTAACTCTTGTGTACAATATGTACTATTAATAAAATTATGAGAAATTAAATAAATTATTAAGCTAGAATCGTTTAATGCCTTTTTTACCGAATCATTAATTCTTTCACCATTTTTTACTCCTTGTCCTTCTAAAGAACTACAAAAAATATCATTTGCATTAATACCTAGTTTTATTAAAAAATCAACAAAGTTGCTAACAAATAAGTCTTTTGATGAATGGCTTATAAATATTTTCATTATGCAAGCACTTCCTTTTTATCTTTTTTTCTTCTATTAAATTTAGTAATTACGTAAATAATAACTGCAGTAACAAATAGAACTCCAACTATAATAAATAGTATCCAATAATAATCTAAGATAAATCTTAATAAAATAGCCAATCCTAAAGCAACGACTTCTGAAATAATAACGTATGTATAATGCATCGCTTTACCATTAAACCATCCTAATAATCCAAATATCACGCCAACCGATGCATATGTTATTAAGTGTGTAATTAAATCAATCAATATAGCTTGACCTGTTGAAATAGGTGCATTTATTTCTTCTTTTGTAATAAACCACCAAGCAAGGAAATCTCCTACTGGTTTTATAACTTTAGAAAGAATAAAAATGACAATAAGAAATACAACGAAGCTAATTATATGAGCAAACAATCTTTTCATTAAGCAATTACTTCCTTTTTACCTGTTACATATTCATATATTAATGATTTCTTATATTCTGCAAGGATTTCTAATTGTTTTTGTTTGTCGAATATTGTCTCATCAATTTTTTTGCATTCTTCATCAAGAAAATCTGCTATTGATTTTTGTTCTAATAAATTTGGCATCGGCAAAGTTTGAGTATTCCATAATGAGATTGACCACGTAGCAATACTAACAGAATCAACAACAACAGAATCTATACTTCTCATCAAAGAATATCTAATAAATCTCTTGTCATATTTTTCATTAATCTTAGTTCTTATTATATGATCAGAATATACTGCACCTTTCAATGGATAATATACATATGGTGTCCCATTTCTAGCTAATAATAAATCATTATCATTTATGTATTTCCAATCTGGAAAATTCTTAAAAGTAGTATTAATAGGATTTATTCCAGCTGTATAGAAAAGAAAATCACTTTTGTCATCAGACCAGTATTCCTTATCAATTGATTCTCCAACATTTGCTCCATTATGAACATATTTAAACTTCTTTATTGACCAATTCTTAGGACAATTACCAATCCATTGAATTCCACTTTCTTTCATTTCAACATTAGGATTTAATCCTTTTGTTACTGCTTCTGTAATAACTGATTTCTTATAATCTTCTAATACTTCTATTTGCTTCTCTATATCTTTTGTAAGAGCATCTATTTCAGAACATTTTTTATCAAGAAAATCAGCTATTACTTTTTGCTCTTTTATAGGAGGCTCTGGTATATTTATAACTTTCATATCTTGCCAATTAGTTGTCCATAAATCATCAACAATTCCGTGACCCCATTTATAGAACTCATCACCAAATTCATTAGTATGAAATAACCAATTATAATATCTAGGATTCATATTACTTCTTGGTTTTAAAACAGTATTTATTAAAGAAACAGAGCCATCTAACTCAGATATTCCACAAGAACCTCTTCTATCAGATCTGCTATTAATCGCAAAATCACCCTTTTTTACAAGTTTTCTTGAATCGTGTGCATCTGTTTTAGCTGCTGTTTCTAATTGAGGTAAAATACCTTGCTTTGTAACTGATAATGGTTGATAGTCTCTATCACTTACTTTTTCATTTCTTAACACATACAATGAATCTATTCTAACAAGATTCCAATTTAAAGGGACTTTTCTCCATACAGTGCCACTATCTTTCATTTCTCGCATATTACTTCACCAACCTTGCAATACGCTCATTTACTGATTTATCTAATTCAATAAATTCTTTTAATAGTTCATCACTTGATTTAGGAGCAACATACTTATAGAAATATCTTGTAAATGGGATTTCAGCACCAATCTTAACTGTCTTTTCATCTCTATCATCTTCAAAAGAAGCATTTTCATCTTTACCTTCAAAGAATGCTTTTGCATCAGGAATATGAGGTAATACTTCTCTTGCCATATAATCATCAATCTTTTCTTGCCACTTAACTATTTCAGTATCTTTTGTTTCTTTATCCCAAAGAATATTACCTTTCTTATCTTTTTGAATTTCAGCATTCTTATCCATTAAAGATAAGCCATCGGTAATTTTAGAGATAATCTTCTTATCCTGCCCATTTAATACTTTAGCAATAACTGGTCCAAATTCAGATAGTTTTAAATAAACTTTATCCGAAACATTTTCTTTTAATGTATTAACAATTGAATCGTAGATTGGCTTATTAGCAATGAATGCATCTAGCTTCTTTTGATCTTTATCTGATAACTTTTCAGTAGAGTTCTCATATTCATATACTTTTGCTTCATCATATAAAGATGATAAGCAACCTTTAGAAAGCATATTATCTATTCTTTCTTCAGTAATAGCATATGAACGTTGTAATGGTTGCATTACAGTATATTCTCTATAAATAAATTCTTCATTATCATAGATTTTACAATATTCATTTTCTTTAAAATCAGTATATAACTTAGTAATTGCTTTTCTATTTTGTGGAGAAATCTCATTACGCTTATTACCAACTGATTTTCTTAACTTCTTATAGAACTTTTCTGATGTGCAATCAATTAATTGAATCTTACCTTTACGCTCTTCACGTTTATTTTTTGATAGAATCCAAACATATGTAGCAATACCTGTGTTATAGAATAAATCTGTTGGTAAAGCTATGATCGCTTCTATTAAATCTTGTTCTAACATCCATCTTCTAATTTGAGATTCACCTGATGATGTACCACCAGTAAATAATGGTGAACCATTTTCAATAATTGCAGCACGACCTAAATGATCATCCATCTTATCAATTGCAGATTGCATAAAGATAAGTTGAGAATCTCCACCGCCAGGAAGTCCTGCACCCCAACGGCCGTTTTCACCTTTTAAGAATTCTGCCTTAACAGCTTCTTCCTGACCTGCTTTAGCATCTTTACCACTCCAAGGTGTACCAAATGGTGGGTTTTCAATTACAAAGCGCATCTTAGTATCTTTAAAGCAATCTTCTTTAAATGTATCCGTATGTCTGAAGTTTTGAGCGTCTTGACCTTTAATCAACATTTCAGCAAGACCTACTGCATATGATACAGCCATATATTCTTGTCCATATAATCTAATATCTGCAGTTGAGTTATAGTGTTTTAAATATGAATATGCAGTTGATAACATACCACCTGTACCACAAGCTTGGTCACAAATTGTGATAACTTTATGGTCATCAAATATATCATCACAACCTTCAGATATTAAAACAGAAACTAAAGTCTTAATAATATCTCTACCTGTATAAAATTGACCTGCATCTACATTTTGGAAGAATCTACCGATTAGGTTTTCAAAAATATATCCCATTCTAATAGGATCTACTGTTTTAATTGATAAATCTAGTTCAGAGAAATCTTTAATTGTATTATAAAGACATCCACCTTCATCCATCTTCTTGATTTGGGCATCAATCTCTAAACCATTTAATATATCTCTAACATTAGCAGAGAAACCATCAATATATGCTTTAAAGTTAGTTGCAATATTATCAGGATCATCAAGTAACTTTTCTAATGTGTATTCTGATACATTATAGAATTGAAATCCTGCAACACGATACATTGCTTTAACAGGATATTCAGGATTCTTCTTATATTGTTCTACTACTGCATTTTTAGTTGCAGATAATGCACATTCAAATCTTCTGATAATAGTCATTGGAATAACAACGTCACCATATTTATCAGGCATATAAACGCCTCTTAATTTATTAGCAATACCCCATATAAAGTTGGCATCGCTTGAAACATCTATTGGATTGTCATCCCATAGTACGTCTAACTTTTCATTAATACTCATTTTAAAACCTCACTATAATATTTCTATTCTATACTTTATGTTATGTTTCTTACAAACATCAATCAATTTGTACATTTTATTTTTGTCAAGCAATGAAATACTTGAATCTAATATTATTATTTCCTTTATAACTTCATTTTTCCCTAAAAATATGTATTCTTCGTTTTCATCAAAATTAGTAAATACAAATCTAAACTCTTTCTCACATCTGAACCTATTATCTTTAATCAAAAAATTAGTACTATTCAAAAAATAAGACATATCATTAATCACATCATGTGATATTTTCGAAAAAATGTAATCATCACCTGCTTGGATACCAAGTGCTAATTTATTTGAGTATTTTGAAAAAGTATCATTATATTGTCTTGCTATAAATTCTGATTTGTTATCAACATAAGTTACATCACCAAAAATAATTTTTCTATTAAATCTATGTGCTATGTAATTCTTCAATTTATTGGCATCATATTTAACTACAAAGCCAAATTTTTTGCTATAATTTCTAATTAAATAGTCATTCGGGTACTCGTAACTTAAACATATTATTTTGGTTACATCTCTGATTATGGATTCATTATATTGATCAATTAGTGCTTTAAGACTATCGATAAAATATTGCTTTACCAATTGATATTCATGAATATCATCTTTTTCAAAAAAAGCTAATTTTGACAAAAAAATATAATTCTTATCTATTGTATTAATAACATTATCAATATAATTTGAATTAAATGATTGATATTTGTACAAATATTTATGATTACAGTTACAAAATGACTTAGCAATCTTCCTAAATGACTCTTTAACTTCATTTTTAATTACTTCATCAAAATCATTACCACTCATATAATCCCCTATAATATGCGAACGTTTACAATTTTCTCAAAAATCGTACAATTCTATTAACTATTATAGCAAATACAGTTGTCTTTGAGAAATATTATTTAATATTTCTTAAGAAAAACAAAAACTAGAGCATTTTAATCGCTCTAGTTTCATAAATAATTTGAAATTTTCAATAAATCTTACTAGATGAGTGCGAAATTAATGTTGCAGTTTTAGATTTATTACTTACTCTAATACCACCTTGTGTAGAACATTTAAAAATTGATGACAATTCTCTATCTTACCATCATAGATTGTTACATTTTCATCATTTACTTGAAGTAATTCGTTAATTTTATCTAATGACTTAATATTTAAAAACGATGTTTTTAATTTATATATTCTATTGAAACATCATCCAACTTTTCAGTAAATTTTTAATCAAATTAATATCTTTTGATTCAAAATAAATTGCATCAATCACAACTTCAACTGCTGTTGCAAATTTTAACTAATCTATATCTTGATATTCTTCTTTAAATATAATGTATTCAATAATTCTTTTAGTTTTTTCTAAATCTGTAATAACACTCTTGTTATATTCATCAAAAAACTTAGTTTTCTCTCCATATTTCCCTATTGAATAACAATAGTGAGTTTTTTCCTTGTCTTGATAAATGGTAAAACATTTATTATTAACAACAGTATAATAATTATGTGTCTCATCATTTATTCTCCAATTAATTTTAGATATTTCTCTTGGAGTACAAACTGGATAACCTCTTAAAACATTTTGCGATAAGGTTTTTCTAATGCTAGCTATTCTTTTTATTATATCTGCACTTTTAGTATAATTTGGAACATTATACTTTTTTAAGATTTTATATTCATATAAAAATAAATTTTCAATATTAAAATCTTCAGCCTGCGTAGAATCAATTGGACAAGTATGATAAACCTCAAAATAAATAACACCTTTAAAATAATTATAATATTTTTCTGGTTCAGTTTTTTCTAAGTTAAAAGCTAAATCTACAATGTATGTTTTATTATTGCATTTAACAATTTTACGAAAATCTACAGACTTAACAAATAATTTTATGTCTTTATCATAAAATTTAATTGAGAATTCCTTCAATTCACCTATTGCATCAACATGAACTTTATGCGTTAAACTTTCAGCTTCTCCTCTTGAAATATGACTGGAGTTACCTGAAGAATCTGGCCAATTCCTAAAAAAGTGATTATTCTTTCCATCAACATAGACCATTTTGTTTTCACATTTATTTTCATTAAATAAATGATTTGTCACCCATAAAAAATCATCTTTATTTAATTCTGAAACTTCATCTGCAGTTATGTGATGAACCTCACCTTCTCTATTTATGTAATAACAATAAGTAATCATAATAAGCCCTCCTAATTTACTTTTTACAAATATATTAGAGCATACAAAAAAACAAGAGTAAAGATTTTAAAAAATGTTGAAACAATAATCGCAAATTTTCTTGGATTATCATAACATTTTTAAGCATAAAAAAGATGATTAAAGCTATTCTAATCATCTCTTTAAAATCTATTTATCTTCTATTCTTCACGTTTTGTTAACATTAAAACTGTCTCAACATGGGTGCAGTTAATATAAGTGCTGATAAAACCCTATTTTTTAGGGTGTGCGACTATTGTAGTGCTGACAAAGACAGACTTCACTAAATCCTATTATCCATAATTAAGAATTTAAAACAGTTTGTGAATTTAATTTATTTATCAAATACTATCGATTCAACTCTTCCATTACCAACAATTTTTCTGCCTTCTCTTATTGTAAACAAAACTCCAGGAATAAGTTTTTCATACATATCAGGATTATATAACGAACGTATGATTGCCTTATCTTCTTTATCGAATTCTTTTAATTTTGAAGTTTCAAATTCAATTCCTAAATACTCGTTATCACCATTTATAACGATATGGGGCCTGTATATTCCCGAATTTAAATCAGGAAATTTCTCCCTCTTTTTCGAATCAAATATGCATAAAATTTCATATCTAATACATACTTTGTTTGAATATATAACATTATTATTTTCGAAAGATACATTTTTATAATTTCTATAATAATGAATAAATTCTTCATCAATTTTATCGATTACATCTTTGTTTCCATTTGCTTCTTTTATCTTTTTTTCATACAAGGAGTCAATTTTATATCTAATAGTTTTAGAGTATGAAATCATAGAATTAAATAATTTCTTATTTTTTATATTTATATCTTCGCAATAATTTTCAATTTTATATCTCATATTTTTTTCTTCAATATGTCGAGAAATATCTATATAAAATATTCTTATTACTTCTGAAATAATCGAAAATCCGATAGTAGAATACGCAACAATTAAAACAACTCTATCAATTTCAATTTTAAAAGATAATGCCAGTAAAAGACCTAAAACAATTGTTTCTATATATGAAAGAAAAAATCCTACTACCTCCCATATGGAAAACCTATGGAAATGCTTAGGCTTAAAATATATAAGACTCATAATTCCTTGTTTTTTTACAAGAAAGTGGCTTTTATAATGCATTGAGTATTGTCTGTTTCCTATTAAACAAACATTGCCTTGTAGCCAGACAAAATTAGCGATTAATACATATAGTGTCATTGCTTGTTCTGTAGTCATTATGCCCTCTCCTTTCATATAATTTATTAACAAAATATAAGTAGGCAATGTCAAAATCCATATGCATTACTACTCATATTGAATATAATTTTAAGCATTTTATAGTCAACAATTATAATCTCTTTTTTAGTAGAGTTCTACTTTTTTCGATTTAAGAAATAATCCACTCGAGTTTTAATTAATTGTACCTTTTAAAATCTTATTGTTCTATCATTTTAAATAAACATAAATAATGTTGTTAAACCATTAGTGTAAGTGATATTACAACTAAAAAATAATTAGAAATGACTCTCCATTTATGATCTCTTTTTATTGTTGAAATTATTGTTAATACTAATCCGACTATTAATGGAGCAATTATCATTATATCAATTAGCCATATCCACAATGCGCCTAATTCAATATTTGTCCCTTTACCTATTTTTATTTGCTCCACCAGCATAGGAAGAAACATAAATAAATTAATAAGAAATATAAGAATATTAACAATAAATGCAATAACTCCAAATGAATTACTCTTTTTTTCGTTCATTACTTTTTCCTCCTTAGTTATCATTAATATACAAATAAATACTATCATATGTTCTCAAATACAATAGTCTTGCCATCTCGATTTTGCCACTTTAGTGCTGACAAGTGCCTAAAATATGTTTCCCAAGACATCTCGTTTCTTCGTTACAGCCCTTAGTTGAAACTACTTAAATGCTGACAAACTTTAAATATCGGGTTAATCTCTACAGACTCTAAATCTACAAAATGATGTAAAAATACCTTAAAATATGCCATTTTAACCATATTTTTGCCTATTTCGGCTTATTTCTTTGTCAGCAATACCACAGTTTCAACATGTAAAGTAGAGCTAAAAAGATCGACTGGTGTAGCTTCTTTAAGCTTATAGCCAGCATCTTCTAATATTTTAATATCTCTTGCTGCGGTTGCGATATTACAAGATATATAAACAATCTTTGGTATTTTCATATCAATAACTGTCTTTAAGAATTCAATGTCACAACCTTTTCTAGGCGGATCAAAGAATATTACATCAATCTTTTCCCTATTAACTAATTCTTTTATCTTGTCTTCACACTTACCACAAATGAATTCTACATTTGTGATATTGTTTAATTTCTTATTAGAATTAGCATTATTAATTGCATCTGGTACTATTTCAATACCATATACCTTATTAACATTCTTAGCAATATTTAATGTTATAGAA
>JAILIY010000146.1 GCA_024695025.1 Acholeplasmatales bacterium | reverse complement strand
TATAAAGATCCCTTCAAGGGATAAGCCATAGTGAAATTTGCGGTTGTCAGCCGCTTTTTGATGACCCTTCAGGGTCGTCGAAAGGTAGAAGCCCTTATAGGGGAGCGTAAAAACCGCACGTTTGACGTGCGGATTGTTATTTAAAAATTATACTTATTAAGAAAAATTCTTAATATGTTCTTATTGACTAACCTTATATTTGTAATCTATAATGAGGTTAGAATAGTTATTAAATAGTCAATTTTATTAATTAAATAATATAGAGGGTGATTATTTGTATAGAATTTCATTTAAAAGGGAAAGATTAGGGTGATTATCTATGCAAAGGAGAAATACTAATCAAAAACAAATCGTATATAATGCAATTATGACATTAGGTCATTCAAATACAGAAAGATTAATTGACTATATTAATAAAAATTTTAGTAATATAAGTTTGGCAACAATTTATAGAAACTTAAATATTTTAATTGAAGAAAATAAAATAAAAAAGCTAAGTGTTGGAAATTTAGATGTATATGAAGTAATTAGAGAAAAGCATTTCCATTTTAAATGTACAAAATGTGGAGATATAATCGATATACCTAAATCAAACATTAAAAGCTATAAATCACTTATAAATTTAGGGGATAATGAAATAAGTGATTGTGACATAGTTTTCTATGGTGTTTGTCAAAAATGTAAAAACATACAATAAGGAGGAAAATTAAGAATGAAAAAGTATGTATGTAAGGTTTGTGGATATGTTTATGAAGGTGATTCATTACCAGAAGATTTCAAGTGCCCAGTATGTAAGGCGCCAGCTAAGATGTTCCAGGAAATTGAAGGCCAAATGCCTTTAGCTGCTGAACATGAATTTGGTGTTTATGCTAAGACTGTTAAGAATAATCCTGATATTCCTGAAGATGTTAAGAAGTCTATTTATGACCAATTATTATCTAATTTCCAAGGTGAATGTTCAGAAGTAGGTATGTATTTATGTATGGCTCGTGTAGCACATAGAGAAGGCTATCCTGAAATTGGTTTATACTGGGAAAAGGCTGCTTATGAAGAAGCAGAACATGCGTCTAAGTTTGCAGAAATGTTAGGTAGTGAACTTGAACCTAAGATGACAGATGATACTAAGAAGAATCTTGCATGGAGAGTTGAATGTGAATATGGTGCAACTTTAGGTAAGACTGACTTAGCTAAGCTTGCTAAAAAATATAATTTAGATGCAATTCATGATACAGTTCATGAAATGGCACGTGATGAAGCAAGACATGGTCGTGCTTTAGAAGGCTTATTAAAGAGATATTATAAGTAAGATTTAAGGTGATGGAGCAAGTGCTCCATCATTTTTCTTATTGAAATAATTATTATATTTTAATATAATATTAGAGTATGAAATGAGGTATAGTTATGGCAACTTATAAGGATTTAGCAGAATTAATATTCCCAGAAATTAAAATGACAATAGCTGATTTAGAAAAGAAATACCCTTCTCGTAATTTAAAAGAAAATGCTATGGTTACAAGATTCGCACCAAGCCCAACTGGTTTTTTACACACAGGTAGTTTATTTACATCACTTGTGTCAGCACGTTTTGCAAAACAATCTGGCGGTGTATTTTATATTAGACTTGAAGATACAGATACTAAGCGTGAAATTGAAGGGTCAGGCGCATCTTTAGTATCACAACTTAAAATTTTTGGTGTAGAACCTGATGAAGGTTATATTAGTGATGATTTAGAAATTGGTTCATATGGCCCATATAAACAATCAAAAAGAGCTGATATTTATAAGACTGTAATTAAACATCTAATTGAAATTGGTAGAGCTTATCCTTGTTTTGCAACTGCTGAAGAATTAGCTGAATTAAGAAAGAAACAAGAAGAAGAAAAGATTATACCTGGTTATTATGGTATATATGCTAAATATAGAAATTTACCAGTTGATGATGCAATAAAAAGAATTAAAAATGGCGATAGCTATATCATAAGATTTAAATCAATGGGTGATCACAATAATAAAATATCATTCCATGATGAAATCAGAGGAGATTTAGAATTAACTCAAAATGATCAAGATATAGTAATTTTAAAAGGAGATGGACTTCCAACATACCATTTCGCTCATTTATGTGATGACCACTTTATGCACACTACAGTTGTAACACGTGGTGAAGAATGGTTACCATCACTTCCTATCCATTTAGAATTATTTGATACATTAGGATTTGAAAGACCTAAATATGCTCATTT
>JAILIY010000092.1 GCA_024695025.1 Acholeplasmatales bacterium | reverse complement strand
TGTTATATCATCAAAATTATCTATATATCTTTTAATCATATGCTCTCTTGTAAAGCTATTTTTATTAAAAGCCCAATTATATGTTATAAAATCTAAATCTATTATGTTTTTTGTTAAAGCGTATGCACATCTTAAGAAATGGGAATCTTCACAAAATCTTAATTTATCATCAAATCTAATATTATTATTTATTAAATATTCTCTTCTAAATAATTTGCCATGTAAAAACATATTTACATTATGTACTTCTGCTTCTATAAATCTTCCTTCATTTGTTCCTCTATTTATAGCTGATCTTATAATATCAGCATGTGTATCATTCGCGCATGAAGTTAATATATATAAGCTATATATAGAAGCTAAATAATCATCAGAATCAATAAATGTTATATAATCCCCATTTGTATTATCAATGCCTCTTTGTCTTGAATATCCTTGACCCTTATTTTCATCATTAGCTAAATAATTAATCTTAAATTTGTAATTATTTAAAAATGATCTTGGTGTATACATAGATGAATTATCATTAATGATAATAACATTAATATCATTGAAATTGATTCCTTGTTGAGCTTGAATAGAATCTAATAATCTTTTTCTTAATTCTATTGGTTCTTTATATTCGGGAATAATAATATCTAAAGTCATATAAACTCCTTTAAAAATAAGGCGTATTCCTACGCCTTATAATTATTTATTAATTGTTTTAACATTTTCAAATGAATATTCTGTATCATTGAAATTTTCAAATTTAACATTCTTAATATTAACTTCATCAACATTATAGAATATTAAGCCTTTTCCTTTCATTTCGTCAAGGAAATCCATCATTGCTGGTCTACCTGCAACAGGATTAGAGCTATATTTGAAATCGATGTTTTCAAGTGTTATTGATTTAATACCAAGCTCTGGAAGACCATAGAATGTTCCTGCAGCAACATTAACATTTTCACATACGATGTCTTTGAAATGGAACTGTCCTAAATAAGGTGTTCTATCATCAACTGGATATTTTTCTTTTGAATAAACATATTCAGTATGTCCATCAGGATCACAATAATAGAACATATTAATTACAAGCGGAGTTAATACATCATCCATCTTGATATTTTCAAAAGTAATACCATCGATGATTGCATCTTTACCTCTTCCTCTTCTTGTTTTTATTCTTAAGCCTCTATCAGTCTTATTAAATAAGCATTTTGAAACTGTGATGTTTTTAATACCACCACTCATTTCGCTTCCAAGAACAATTGCACCATGGCCAAAATTCATAGAACAATTTCTTATATTGAAGTTTTCTGATGGCTTTTTAAATGTTTTACCCATATAAATCTTTCCAGATTTAATAGCAATACAATCATCACCTACAGAAAAATCAACACCAATGATATCAACATTCTTACATGATTCAGGATCACATCCATCAGTATTAGGTGAATCCTTTGGATTTTCTACATTTAAATCAATAAATTTTAAATTAGAAGAGAAATAAGGATGTAAATTCCATGATGGTGTGTTTTTAATTGTAAAACCAACTAATGATACATTGTCACAATTATTTAAAAATACACCTCTTGGTCTCCAAGCAATTCTTCTTTCTCTAACATTTTCCCACCAATCAGATTTATCAGCATTACAATTAATTGTACCTTGTCCTACGATTTTAACATTAGATACATTAACGCCTGTAATTAATGATGCAAATCCTGTTAAAGGATTTCCTTCCCAAGAAGCTAAATTATATTCCTCTTTTTCATCACATGTATATGTCATACCAGGTAATATAGGATAATTATTTCTATCTATATTTCCTAATAAAGTGGCATTTTTAGATAAATAAATAGTAATATTACTTCTTAAGAATAATGGGCATACATAATATGTTCCATCTGGAATTAATACTGCACCATTGTCAGGGCAAGAAAGGATTGCGGCTTGAATTTGTTTAGTGTCATCTGTCTTTCCATCACCCTTAGCGCCAAAACGTTTAACATCTAGAACAACTTTACATGAATCAGTTTCAAATGATTTTGATACAACATCTTTACCAGAAATAATTTTAACATCATATTTGGTAGATGGATAAAGATCAAATAAAGAAAATACATTCTTTTTATAATCTTTTAAAATTATTTCATCATTTAAGTAAACATCATATGAATTAGTTACATAAATATCATTATTATCTAATTCAAATGATAATGAAAATGGGGTACTGTATAATAAATTGAATTTCATAGTATCCTCCTAATCCGCATTGATTTGTTTTTTATATGAAACACGCTGATATATCATAATAATTCCATTCTTTATTAATAAAGCTATAGAATCAACAATTAAGAACATAACACCATAAGTGAACGGATCAATACCAACAGCTTGTCCAAATAAGTTAGTGTTAATTCCCCATTTTACAGTAAAAATATACTGCATAGGATAAATAGCAAAAGAAACTAAAAACATATAAGCAAAGTTTATTGGTAAGGCCCATAGACCTTTGATATTAACCATATTATATTTAAATGTATTATCTTGACGATTAAACATAAATCTTACGATAGGACGTACAATATATGTAAAAAATAATGTTAAACCAAGACAAATAAACAATATTACAACAAAATCTATTGTTAAATTTGCCGAAGGAGTTTTACTATCTTCTTCTAATTGAGTAAAATCTAATAAAAAATTAGATATTAAAAAGAAGAAAACGGCAGCCGCAGCTGCCCAATACTTTAGAAAAAGTATTTTAATCCAAGATGGAATCTTAGAAAATTTGTCCAACTCATATGGGTTAGCATTAATTTCTTTAATTTCGTCTATAGAATTATTTGTTTTCTTATTATTCATTAACGATCTACCTTTTGATATGTTCTATCATACTTAATAAAACCAAGGACACAACCTGCAATTGAAGAAACAATACATAAAATGATTGTTCCAATTGATAAAATGAAATCTGAACTCATAGAGAATTTTTCCAAAGAATAAATACCCTTAGAGCCAATATAGAAACCACTTGTTTTATCAACTACCATTGCGGTTGCTTCAGCTTCGGTTACACCTTTAGCATTCATACAAGCTACTAAATTATCATAATAGTTATTAATTCCATTTATATAACTAAATACCCAGTATAAATACATACCACCAAAAACTGTCATTAATATGGTTGCAATAGTACAAGTTATTACACTTCCCAAATTCTTTTTTCCAGATAAAGCTGTACCAAAGAAAATAAGCATTATTGCACAAAGCATACACAAGAATACAAGCAATCCGGAAATATCTTTCATACCATTATATGGTACTGGTTGACCTTTAGAGTCATTTATTGGCGAATTAAAATGTATTGTTGTTACAACAGTTGAGTGCCAATGAAGGAAGAAACCGAATATCGCACCTGGGATAATAATTAACCAAGACGCTAATTTTAAATCATTATATTTAAAAGAAGCGATAAAGTCATATCCTAATCCTTTTAAATATTTAAGTATTCTTGATCCGACACTTTCTTTTTTTTCTATTTCTTCATAACGATTTTGATCATCCATTTAAAACTACCTCCTAATACTAACGAATTCTCTTTGTAGTTTCAACATCGAAGAAATGAACGTGTTCCATATCAACACACGCTTTAATTTCTGTGTCAGTAATTTCTTGTCTAGTATAAACCTTTGAGATTAGAGCTTCATCACCAATATAACCATATAATAGATGATAAGCACCTAAATATTCTGTGTAATCGATCTTGAAATCAAAAGCATTTTTACTATTCTTTTCAAGATTTGCATTATCAATAAACACAAATTCTGGACGAACAGCCATAATAACATTCTTACCAATATAGTTACCGATAATTTCTTGTTGATGTTCGGTTAATTCAAATTCAATTCCTGAACCATCTTGAATAAACTTAATGCCAGAATTATCAATCATACCATGTAAGAAGTTCATTGGAGGTGTTCCGATGAAACCACCAACAAATAAATTCTCAGGATTGTCGAACATTTCTTTTGGTGTAGCGATTTGTTGAACATATCCATCTTTCATAACTACAATTCTAGTAGCAAGAGTTAAAGCTTCGATTTGGTCATGTGTTACATATACAAATGTAGCATTCAATCTTTCATGCAATTGCATTAATTCTTTTCTCATCGAACCACGTAATTTAGCATCAAGATTTGATAAAGGTTCATCTAGTAGGAATACAACTGGATCACGAACGATAGCACGGCCAAGTGCAACTCTTTGTCTTTGACCACCAGATAATTGTTTTGGTTTTCTATTTAAGTAAGGAACAAGTCCTAATACTTCAGCAGCTTTCATAACTCTAGCATGAATTTCAACTGGATCTACCTTACGAATTGTAAGAGAAAATGCCATGTTATGATAAACTGTCATATGAGCATATAACGCATAGTTTTGGAAAACCATTGCGATATCTCTATCCTTTGGAGCAACATTGTTTACTTTCTTTCCATTAATGATTAAGTCACCTGAAGAAATTTCTTCAAGACCCGCGATCATACGAAGTGTAGTAGACTTACCACATCCAGAAGGACCACATAATACTATAAATTCACCTTTCTGAATATCAATGTTGAAATCATATACAGCATGGAATCCATTAGGATATACTTTATTAACATTCTTTAAAACTACGTCAGCAGCCATAATATGTAAACCTCCTCGTTTAGTCTTTCTGCTTAATACTTTCTAAATATGTAGAAAGCCTTCTAGATCTCTTCATACCGATTATACCAGCAGAAATAAATGCAGCACCAGAAATACCTAAAATAACCATAACAAATATAGCTCTAAATAAACCATTATGGAATAAATATGCAAATGCATATTGATGTTTATAATAACTTTCAGTTATACTTGGTCCAACATACTCCACTGCTTCTTTTGTCTTGTTTACAGAATCCTCATCTGCTCCTTTATAATTATTAAGGAATTTATCATTAGCCCAAATAAGAATTATAGGTGTGTAAAAAATTCTAGCAATAGAAACACCACCAAATATCACAAGTGCAATAGATGCACCAAATGAATAACTTTTTGCTCTTTCAGCAGCTAAAAATCCACCAAGTAAAACGACAATATTAATCATAACAATGATGAAACTATGAATGTTTGGAGTCATTGAATTTAATAAAACAAGACAAGCAAACAAACTAGTACCCATACCAAGCAAAGCTAATCTATATGTTAACCCATTAACTCTATATCTAGACATCTCAGTCTGATTCTTTTCATACTCTTCAGGTGAAAGTTTCGTTAAAGATGTCTTATTTTCTTGTTCATTAATCATGCGATAACACCAGCCCTTTCAAGAATTTCTTTTCTATGTGCCTTTGTCGCAAAGTATTTTCTTATAGTGTGAATTAAAGTAAATACTGAATATCCTATACTAATAATCATAAATATCATAGTAGTGATTAATGTTGTTGAATTAACATTGTTTTCACCAGCATAATATTTTTCAGGATTATTATCTGATAGATATGTATCTATATAAATTGTCTGAGCTGAATCATTTCCTTTTTGTTGTGCAATAGATACAGCTTGCCACAACTTAGCATCATCATTAAATCTACCAATCAATTGAATATTCTTAATCAATAAAATAAAGCCAAATATAATCATTGTTAGAGAACAAATGACACCAACAATTAGATTTGAAATATAGTAAACGTTTCTATTATGATTACCTGCAATAAGCATAATAGCAAACATTATTAAACCAACAATACCAAACCAAAGTAATGCTGTATTAAAAGAATTTAGTTCATTTCTAAAATCAACTATAAAATTTAAAAAATCATCTCTATCTGCAAATAATCTATCAATTCCCCATCCATCTTTAGCGGCATATTGACCTTCAGAATTTGCAACAAAAATTCTATTAAAAAATCTAAACAAAGTCTGATTCTTGTAACTTCCACCACCGCCATTTGAACCAGGGTTATAAACATGTTGGCCATCTTCAACAGTATAGAATACTATTATATATGCATATCTCGTCATAAAATATAACGAAAATAGTACAAAGAATGCCATTATTAAGCCAAAAGCAAAATAAATAATCTTATTAAATTTAGAATTATTAACCATACGTTAATTCTCCTTTACAAAAGTATGTAATCTCTTGTGCCATCAAAAGCACAAGAGATTACAATATATTGAATTACAATTTTAACTTAAAATCAATTAAGCAGTAATTAATCCTTTTACATATGTAGGAATGTATTGTGCTAAATCTGGTTCATCAACATTAAGAACGCTATATAACCAGTGAGTTAATTCTGTTGAGAATGCTTGGTCATAAACATCCTTATATGTGTATGCTGTCTTAGTAAGCTTACCTGTTCCAAGAGAATCAGTATTATTGTCAGTTGCATAACCATTCTTAACAATTGAAGCCCAACCATCAGCTGTTGTATTACACTTTTCGCTGCTCCAGAATGTTTGAACAGCATCAAATGATTGGTCAGTATCTAATGTTGAACCATAACCAGCTGTAGGAACTGATGAACCCCATGTAGGATTATCAACTAATGTTGCAAGAGTTAAAACGCCTGATGCAATTGCATCGCCTACATGCTTATCACCAATTCTTGTAATTTCATGCATGAATAAGTAGTTAAGATAATCAGATCTAACATGTCCGATACCATGAGATGAACCAACGTATCCTCTCCAGAATGAGAAACAATCTCCGCCAGTTCTATCTGCAACCATAGACATTGCAGCTGCACTTAAATTAGGATTTGTTTTACCCTTAAATTCCTGTGTGCCATCCCAATATGCTGATGGACCAAAGTCTTGGATATTAGCTCCTTCATCAGAGAATATATAATCCATTAATCTTGCAGCAACTTCTTTATTGTCTGAAGT
The DNA here is from genome assembly GCA_024695025.1 of Acholeplasmatales bacterium. Classification (GTDB taxonomy): domain Bacteria; phylum Bacillota_I; class Bacilli_A; order Acholeplasmatales; family Anaeroplasmataceae; genus Anaeroplasma. Next base: position 6,645 of record JAILIY010000092.1, on the reverse strand, counting down.
TGTTGGAATAATCCAAGAATTCTTCTTTAATGCTCTATTAGAGTCATAATATCTCATTAAAGTCTTGTTTGTTCTATCTGTAATTGATGCAAGATAATTGTCAGCAGCATTTCCTTTGTTTGCCCAATATGTTAATGGTGCAACAATTGGCATAACACCTACTGTATAATTTCCAAATTTTTGACCAACACTTGTTCCAGCAAAAGCACCGTCACGTGTTGAATCTACAACACCGATTCCATTGCTATCTCTTGTATTTTGTTGACCTTGAGTTGCAGAATAATCATATAACATGAAGCCATATCCGCCACCATTCTTTTGCTTACCAATGTATTTATTTACATAATAGTTTTTATCCATTGTGCTTGCTTTCATCCAAAATTCACCAACAATTAAACCCTCATCATATAATTGATGTAAGTATTGAAGGGCATCATAGCTTTGCTTTGTAGCCTTAGCGTCTGAAATTGTTCCATTTGAATCGAAATATAATGTATCGTTTTCGCCATCAAGACCTTGAATACCCCAAATTTCTGAGAACATTAAAATGTTTTGAACACGGCTCTTTTCTGCGCCTCTTGGGATAAGAATTTCAACTTCAACATCTGTATCTCCTGCAGCTGTAAGCTGTCCATTAGCATCAAATACACCTGAAATAACGCCTGGATTAGCTTTAATAACACGCATTAATGCAATTAATTCATCTGCAGTATAAGCTGCTGATTCACCACAGAAAATATCTGTATAATTCTTGAATGTCTTATCAGCGCCAATATTATCGCCATATACATTAGTTAGATATGTGTGTAATTGTTCAGCTAATGCTTTACCAGTTGTTCCACCTGCAGCTGATAAAAGTGCGTTTTGTTGAGAAATAATATTTTCAACATTACCTTTTACAGTAATAGTTGCTTTTTGAGCATTCTTTGATACTTCAACTTCTTTTGTTGCACCAGCATAGTTAACCTTAGTATCACCATTCATTTCATAAACAAATGGTTGATATTCGTTTTCTTGTAATTGATTTGAGGCTGCACCCTTACCTGCAACTGTTTGATCAAATAAATCAAAGCTTGCTTGATCAAGAACTTGGAATGCTAAAGTTGAATCAACAACTAATTGACGTTCAATATAGTTATAGCCATCGAAATATGGAGTATAATAAATTTTACCGTTAATTTGAATAGCATCCTTAATAATCTTATTATTATTTAACCATTCTTTGAAATTAGGCATTTTATCGTTATTAATATAAGTTGTTAAATCTTGAGCTTGTCCAGCTTCAACCATTTTGTTAATATTACCAGTTGAATTGTAGAATAAATCAACTTTTTGTGAAGAATCATTATTGCTGTTCCATGAATTTGATTTAATCTTAGAATAATCTAAATCGTTTGTGTTTTGAGTATAATCAGCTGCATCACGAATTTTTGTTTTTGCGCCTTTAGCAAAAGCGGCCCATGTAGGAAGTAATTCATCCTTCTTGTATGTCTTATTTTCTACAGAGTTATTAAAAGACTCTACTAAAAGAGTAATACCTTCTGTGCCGTTGTAGTTTACTGATACGTCAAGACCTTTTGTATCTTGTGAATAATCTTCTGAAGTAGTTGATGTATCTCCACCACCTTGGGCAGATGTTGTAGTTTTTTTGTTGTCATCATCCTTACCACAACCAACTAGAGCTAAACCTGCAAGCACTGAGAAACCCATAAGGGCAATTGTTTTCTTTTTCATATTTTTTCTCCTTTATTTTTATTTTTTTATTCTTTGACTCCACCAACGTTAACACCAGCTGCAAAGTATTTTTGCAATCTAGGATAAACAACGATGATTGGAACAATAGAGCAAACTAATGCGGCATATCTCAAACCATATTGAGAATAACCATTTTGTGTGAACCAGTTAGAATCTGTTTCCATATAGTAATTAATTGTTTTTTCGATTGAAACACGAATATAAACAACTAATGGATAATCTGTCTTTTGAAGCAACATTGAAGCCCATAAATAACCATTCCAACGTGAAACAGCGTAGAACATTGCAACTGTAACGATTGACGCTTTTGACATAGGAATATAAATCTTAGTCAATAATTGGAATTCTGTCGCGCCATCAATTCTTGCTGCTTCTTCTATTTCTGCAGGAATACTTGAGAAATAGTTACGTAATAAGATAATATTGAACGCGTTGAAACCTAAAGCGATGATAAACCAATAAATATTATCAACACCAAATAATAAGAAGTTGTTTAATGTTGGAATCATACCTGCGTTAAACCACATTGTTAATACAATCATGAAGTTGAATCCTCTTCCAAAAAGCAATCTCTTTTTAGAAAGAGCATAAGCTCCACAAATACCAACCAACATTGATACTAACGTACCATACATAGTGATGAAGAATGAGTTACAATAAGAAACCCAAAATTCTTCTTGTTCGAAAATCCATTCATATGATTTAAAATCAAGACCTACATGTGCTTTACCAGTCTTACCTGTCATAGGAATAATATATACATTTCCCGCGTCAACTTGTACATATCCTGAAAAAGAATTCACTAAAATATAAATTAATGGATATAAACAAGCTAAAGCGAATATTGTTAAAATTACATAAGAAAGTATTTTGAATATAATTTCTGTTCTATCTAAACGTTTCATTCTGTTCCCTCCTAGAATAATGAAGAATCAGAGACACGTCTACTGATTGCATTTGCACCAATAACAAGGACCATTGCTAGTAATGAATTAAATAAATCCATTACGATACCTACCATCTGCACGTATTTAGCTGTGTCATCACTTGATGCACCTTTACCTGACATACGATATACTAATGTTGATAATACATCTGCTGTTACAAATGAAGAAGATTTATCGTTAACTAATAAGATAATCTTTTCGTAACCGATATTTAAAATCCTACCAATACGCATAATAAGCATGATTACAAGGGTTGGGGCCATACCAGGAATTGTAACATATCTAATTTGTTGCATCTTAGTTGCTCCATCAATTCTTGCTGCTTCATAACTTGTTGGTGAAATTGCTAAAATAGCTGCGAAATAAACGATTGATCCATAGCCTGCACCTTCCCAAACACCAGAAACTTGATAAATTGGTCTAAAGAATTTAGGGTTACTTAAAATATCAACACCTGTTTCTTTAAACGCTACTCCACCATCTGATTTTGTTAAATTCAAGCCATCTAATATTTTATATAATAAGCCCGCACCTATATTTTGTGTAGCTACTTCGTTTTGGCACCACATTCTAATTAACTGTGTAATAACAACTGTTGAAATGAAGTGTGGCAAATATGCACATACCTGTAGAATACTTCTATAATGCATATTTTTAATTTCGCTGAAGCATAACGCTAGGAAAATTGGAATAGGAAAGCCAAATATTAAACCATACATACTATTTACGAATGTATTTCTAAAAGCTTGCCAAAATTGAGCAGAATAAGCACCGTTAAAAACATTTTGTACCCATATGAATCCACACCATTGTTCACTTGATGGAGATACCTGTCCTGTTACAGCTTGCTCGTTCCAACGGAATCCATATAAAATTCCTCGTATAGGCAAATATTTGAATAGAATCAAAAACAACATGATTGGAATAAGTAAAACATACAAACGCCAGTCTTTCAAAAGAGTTAAACCAGTACGTTTCCACTTTGTACGTTCGACTTCATCAATGACATTTTGATCAGAAATCGCATTGTTCTGCATACGAACACCATCCTTTGATACTAGGATTATTCATCCCTTTTTTTCTCACTTTCAACTTCCAAACTTTCTCCGTTTGAATCACCTTCTATAGTTTCGTCTTCATTTTTTTCATCGTTTGATATATCTTCTTCAGGTATACCAAATGTTTCTCTATCTATTTTGTCAAGTTCTCTATTTTTTTCTTCATATATCAATCTTTCTTTCACATTACAAATAACGCCTTGAGATCTAAATATGAGAAACCCGATAAACAAAATAGCTAAAGATACTAAATTATAAACAAAACCTTTTTCAGCATACGAATTGATGTCTACATTAACTGTTTCACCATTACCATTTGTATACTGATATATAGTAGATGCCCCCTCAAATAAATTATGAGAAGTTAAAAGTCTATACGAAATAAATTGAATGATATTAAATAACGCATAATCGATTATTAATATCAAAATCATTATCAACGTATTGGCAATAATCTTACCAGTACCTTTAATTTTGTATAATAAAGCGTTTACAACAAAGGCTAAAAAGCCAAAAACAATTGATATGTAATACTGCCAATTGCTTGAAAACTTGTAAACCTCGCTAACAAACGGTACTTCTGATACTGTCATACCACCTAATACTGTTCCAAGAACGAGGAAAGGAACTGTTATAAGTCCATAAAAACCCCACCTTGTAACCGCAATGAATGCAACTAACAATGTTATGTAGGATGCTGGAGTTATTACTCCTATTACTAAGTAGCAGAATTTAGATAAAGCAAATTCTATTACTACGCCAAGAACAGTTAATAGAATTAAGTCCTTAACACAATAACTTGCTAAACTTTTTCCGTGATTCATACTACTACCACCTATAACCTACATTCGCATAGTTTTTTGCGTCCATATTTTAGCATTTAGGCGACAATACCCTGATAACGCTTTTACTATTTCATAATGTATTTTATCATTTAATACAAGACAAGTCAATGACTTATGAACAATTTTTAAAAACGCTTTAATGCGCTATTTTTCAAGTGTTTTTGTGCATTATACAAACACTATCGCGTGCACGCGCGTACGAACGTGCACACATATATTATAATTAATTATGTATTTTAAGAATAACGATTTAATGATATAATCTTAATCGAGGTTTAACTATGGAATATAAATTAAATGATAAAATGTCTATAAATGACACATTAAAACACGTAAAAACTGGAGATATTATATATTTAGCTGATGGCATTTATAAGGAAAAGATTCAAATAAATGTTAATAATATAACTATTGTTGGTCAATCTAAAGAAAATACAATTATCACAAACCATGATTATTTCCACAAAATAATGCCCGATTATAACGAATGTAATACATTTAGATCATATACTGTGTATGTTGGTGGAGATAATGTTAAATTTTTAAATGTAACAATTGAAAATTCTTCTTCTCCTTCTACAAGATATGGCCAAGCTGTTTCATTGCATGTGGATGGAGATAGATTTAAATGTGAAAATGTATATATAAAAAGTGCTCAAGATACGCTATTTTCTGGACCTTTACCAGATGATTTAATAATCAGACATAAGAATTTTTTAGAAAAAGAATTCTTAAAGAATCATCTTTCAAGACAGCATTATATTAATTGCGATATTGAAGGAGACGTCGATTTTATATTTGGTACAGGTATGGCATTTTTTGAAAATTGTAATATTATCCCTATTATTGAAAGGGAAGATTATGATAGATATTTTATTGCAGCACCTGCACACGGAATAGATCAAGAGTTCGGATTCTTATTTTATAAATGTAATATCTTAAAGAAAGATAATTATAAACATATTGTATCTCTTGCAAGACCATGGAGAGATTATGGTATTGCAACATATATTGATTGTAATTATCAAGATAATATTAAAAAAGAAGGCTTTTCTGATTGGGCAAATCTAGAAAGATATAAAACTGCTAGATTTATTGAATATAATGAAAATATAAACAAAGATGAAAGATTATCATGGGTAAAGCAATTAAATAAAGATGAAAAAGATAAATATTTAGATGAATATATGAAAGAATTTAATAAATAATATTTAAATAAGCTAAGCGATAAACAAAATCGACTTAGCTTATTTTTAATTATTTCTTTTTAGGTAATATTAATAAAGACCATGTTTCTTTTTTATATTCTTGATAATTTGCTTTATATGTTTTTAAATGATTATCTGCAAGAGGAATAGATATAAACATAAACATTAAATTATTTGTTATGGCGCCAAATATTAAATACCAATTATTAAATGATGGTAATAAATATATTAATGCTATACCATACCAAAATAATATTTCTCCTAAATAATTAGGATGTCTTGTGTTTTTCCATATACCTATTCTATTTATTTCGCTTCTGCTTGTTCTTATTTTAATAAATGATTTCATTTCTTTATCTGCAATAAATTCAATAATTGTTGCAGATAACATAATTATTAATCCAATTATATTAAATCCACTGAAGCTATATCCATCAATTACATACATAAACGCGGGTGTTGATGCGAAAAACACAATTAATGTAGGCATTAGATGGATACCAATTAAATTCACTAATTGATATAGTTTTCCTGTCTTTTCTTTGATTTGTTTATATCTCCAATCAATATAAGAAAAGTCATTAAAGCCAATAATAAAATTAATTGTTAATCTTATTGCCCACAATAACACAAATGACAATAATAACACAGATCCTAAATTAAATTGCTTTAATTGAATCATTAAAAAAAATAAATATATTGGTGTTTGAACAGACCAATATGGATCATATATTGATGCAGATCCAACAAATACACCTATTATCCATATAATTACAGTAGATATAATATCTGAAATTAATATAGATAATATTATTCCTAAATCATCAACCCA
>JAILIY010000059.1 GCA_024695025.1 Acholeplasmatales bacterium | reverse complement strand
GCATTTTTTTATTGTATATTAAATATATAAATTTAAATGTAAAGGTTTGCAATGTAAAAAAATTTTTGTTTTATTGTAAATATATGATAAAATATAATAGTATATTATATTATTATTTCGGGGGGGGTGAGAATATGATAGAATTTGTATATGAATTTTTAAAACAAAATTTATTTATCGTGTCTTTTTTAGCGACTTTATTTATTGTGTTCTCAGTTCGTTATAAGAAAGTTAGAAAATTATTATATATCACTCTAGGTATTGCTTTTGGTGTATTTGTATTTTTAGTAATAAACAAGCTTGGCTTTGGTCTTATGTATATTTATATGCGTATTAGAATGCTAACATATATAGTTGCATCTATATTCTCATTACTTCAAGCGTCATTATGTATGCATAAAGATTTCTATTTATTTATATTAAACTCTGCGTTTGAATATTATTTCATTTTAGATGAATTAAAAATATTACATACAAATTTAGATTTAATTTTATTTGATTTAAAGGCATATATTTTTGTGCTTAAATTTAATATTATGTTTAAAATTAAAAATGTCATTAAAAATATTGCATGTATAGAAACTATTAAAAGAGATTTTTTTAAACTAAGATTATAAAATGTTCTCCACACAAAAAGAAGATAAAAAGAAGATAAAAAGAAGATAAAAAGAAATATATTTAAGAAATATTTGGAGGACAAAACTTAATGAGAAAATCAACAAAGGAAGCATTATCTATTACATACGATGCTTCCATGTATAAGTGTAAACCTATTTATGCTATTATTAAAAGACTATTTGATTTTTTTGTTTCGCTTATAATGATTTTATTATTGTCATTAGTATTTATTGTATTATTAATCATTATTCCGTTTTCTGTTAAAGCTTCACCTTTATTTGGACATAAAAGATATGGTAAAGGTGGTAAAGAATTTAAAGTATGGAAGTTTAGGACTATGAAATATGATCCTAGACCAATTGAAGAAATCTTTACTCCAGAACAAATGGAAGAATATAAGAGAGATTTTAAAGTTACAGACGACCCAAGAGTTACAAGACTTGGTAAGATATTAAGAAAGACTTCATTGGATGAATTACCACAATTATTTAATATTTTAATTGGCAATATGTCTTTTGTTGGTTGGAGACCAATTATTAAAGATGAAATTATGAAATATGGTCCAAACAAGAAATTATTATTTAAAGTTAAACCTGGTTTAACTGGTTATTGGGCTTGTCATGGTAGAAGTACAATAGAATATGAAGATAGAATAAAGATGGAATTATATTATTGTGTTAAACGTGGCTTATGGATGGACATAAGAATTATGTATCATACGTTTATTCACGTAATATTTAAAAGTGAGGAAGCAAAATAAATTAGGTGGTGAAGTAAGATGTACAATGTAGATATTGTATGTCCTGTTTATAAAGGCTATCATTATTTAGAACCGCTATATGAATCATTTAAAATACAAAAAGAAATAAATATAAATAAAATAGTATTTGCAATAACAGATTCTAAAGATGAAGAAATGGATAAAATAAGAGAATTTGTAAAAGAAAAGAATATCACTTCATTTGAAGTTTCAAAAGAAGAATTCTCTCATAGCCTTACAAGACAAAAAGCTATAATGGAATATTGTAGCTCAAATATAGTTATAATGATATCTCAGGATATCAAATTAACTAATGATGAAGTATTTAAAAATTTAGTTAAAGATATTGATTCAGGAAAAACTGTATATAATTATGCAAGACAAATTTGTACAAACAAATCAATTGAAAAATATATACGTAAAAAAAATTATCCGACTGAATCATATATAGTTTCAAATGAAGATGTGGAAAGAATGCAACTTATGGCATTCTTTGCATCTGATGCATGCTCTGCATACAATAGAGATGTATTTATTAAATTAGGTGGCTATGGTGACTTTAATTTAATGATGAATGAAGATCAGATGTATTCTAAAATAATTTTAGACAATGGCTATAAGAAAAAATATTGTGCCGATGCTGTAGTTGAGCATTCCCACAAATATAAATTGAAACAACTTTATAAAAGATATTATGAAGCTGGTAAGTTTTATGCTGAAGTTAAAGTATTTGATAATTATAAATCAACTGACTCTGGTATGAAACTAGCATTTTATGTTTTAGGTCAAGCCCTTAAACATTTTGATTTGCCTGTTTTATTTAGATGGTTACCAGATATGACATCTAGATACCTAGGTATGAAAAAAGGTAGAAAGGCTGGTAAAAAAAATAATGGCTAATATATCGGTCGTTTTAGCTTCATATAATGGTGAAAAATATATTCAAAAACAAATTGAATCTATAATGGTTCAATTAGATAAAGACGATGAATTAATTGTATCTGATGATGGGTCAAAAGATTCCACAAAAGAAATAGTTAAAAGATTATCAGAAAATGATTCTAGAATAAAACTAATTGATGGACCCCAAAAAGGTTATAATAAGAATTTTGAGAATGCCATTATCAATACAAAAAATGAATATATATTTATATCTGATCAAGATGATGAATGGATGCCTAATAAGGTATCTAAGGTAATAAATAATTTTACTTTAGGTGTTGATTGTATAAGACATGATTGTTTAGTTGTAAATGATAAAGGTGATGTCATTATTGAATCTTATTTAAAGGAAAGAAAAGCTAATACATCATATAGAAAAAATATTTATAAAAATACTTTTACTGGTTGTTGTATGGCAGTAAGAAGAGAATGGTTAATGAAATTATTACCACTCCCAGAAGATTTATATTATGATGCTTGGATAGGAATTTTATCTTGTAAGTTTAAGAATGTCAAAATAATTGATGATAAACTAATTAAATGGTGTCGCCATGAAGGAACTCAAACTAGTCTAAAGAGAAATTCTATTTTATGGGGCATTAAATTCAGATTGAAATTATTAAAAATGTTAAGGAGAAAGATTAAGACATTATGAAAGGTATAATTTTAGCAGGAGGTAGTGGAACTCGCTTATATCCACTAACAATGGTTACATCTAAACAGTTATTACCTGTTTACGATAAACCAATGATTTATTATCCACTTAGCATTTTAATGCTTGCTGGAATAAAAGATATATTAATAATATCTACACCTGAAGATACTCCAAGAATGGAAGAACTACTTGGAAATGGTAATCATTTTGGATTAAATTTATCTTATATAGTTCAACCATCACCAGATGGACTTGCTCAAGCATTCCTTTTGGGTGAAGAATTTATAGGTGATGATGCATGCTGTATGATACTTGGTGATAACGTATTATACGGTAATGGTATGAAAAAGAATTTAAAGGCTGCATTTGAAAATGCAGAAGCTGGTAAAGCATCTGTATTTGGTTATTATGTACCAGATCCAGAAAGATTTGGTGTTGTTGAATTTGATAATAATGGTAAGGCAATATCAATTGAAGAAAAACCAAAAGAGCCAAAATCTAATTATGCAGTAATTGGTTTATATTTTTATCCAAAGGGCGTATCTAAAAAGGCGCATTTAGTTAAACCATCTAAACGTGGTGAACTTGAAATTACAACTTTAAACAATATGTATTTAGATGATGATAACTTAAATGTTATTAGATTTGGCCGTGGTGTTACTTGGCTTGATGCAGGTACACATGAATCACTTGCAGAGGCAACTCAATTTGTTAAGATGATAGAAGAACACCAAGGCTTAATGATTTCATGTCCTGAAGAAATAGCCTTTGATAATGGTTGGATTTCAAAAGAAAAACTTTTAGAAATTGGTAAGACGATGGCTAAAAATAATTATGGACAACATCTAATTAATGTTGCAGAAGGCAAGGTATTAAAATAATGGCAAAGACATTTGGTAATTTTACTTTCAATGAAACTGAAATTGAAGGTGTATATACAATTGATGTAAAAAGATATGGCGATAATCGTGGCTACTTTATGGAAACATATAAAGAAGCTGATTTTAAAGCTGCTGGTTTAGATTATAATTTTGTACAAGATAATCAATCTAAATCTAAAGCTGGAGTTTTAAGAGGATTACATTTTCAAAAAACTTATCCTCAAGCTAAGCTTGTTAGATGTCTTGATGGTGAAGTATTTGATGTTGCAGTAGATTTACGTGCTAACTCTAAAACATATGGTAAATGGGTTGGTGTAGTATTATCTGCTGAAAAAGGCAATCAATTTATGATTCCAAGAGGATTCGCACATGGATTTGTAGTATTAAGTGAAACTGCAACTTTTGCATATAAATGTGATGAATTATATCATCCTGAAGATGAGGGTGGTATTATGTACAATGACCCTGAAGTAGGCATTGTTTGGCCTTATAAGGGTGAAGTATTATTATCTGAAAAGGATAAAGTACATCCTGCTTTAAAGGATTGTAAAATAAAGTTTTAAATCATTTTTAAAAAAGTGGTGATAATATGTTTCCTTTATTATTTTTAATATTGATATTATTAATAATAAATTATGAATTGACAAAGAAAATATTTTCTCCCGGAATGATTTTCAATGGTATTTATTTTATAACTTTATTTTTATATAGTTTTAATCTTAGTGAATTACAACAGGATTTA
>JAILIY010000141.1 GCA_024695025.1 Acholeplasmatales bacterium | reverse complement strand
GGTAATAATAAGTATAAGGAATTAATTAATAGTGTAATAAAATCAAACCTATACAGTTTAACTAGTATAAAAGAATATGAGGTAACAAGTGAGCCTAAAGAATTATTAAGTGCAATTGAAAAATTAATTGTTAGTCAAAATACAAATGATACTATAAGTGATGATGTATTTGATTTACCATTTTCTGAATTGATGAAAAAAGCTAAAGAAGGTGATTCTGAGGCACAAAGAAGAGTTGGATTATGTTATGAAGATGGGAAGGATGTTTTCCCAGATTATACGGAAGCTGTAAAGTGGTATAAACTTTCTGCAAAACAAGGAAATTCTTTAGCACAATTAAGATTAGGTGTCTGTTACGAAGAAGGTATTGGATGCCTTATTGATTATGATGAGGCATTGTATTGGTATAAGCTTTCTGCAAAGCAAGGTAATTCTGATGCTTGTGTTATAATAGGCGTAATGTATTACTATGGAGATGAAATTGACCAAGATACGGATGAGGCATATAAATGGTTTAAAATTGCAGCTGAAAAAAACAACACCAACGGTATGTTTTTACTAGGTGTTTGTTATTTCCATGGCAATGGCGTTTTGCAGGATTATAGTCAAGCATATAAATGGTTTATGTTAGCTGCAAACAAAGGTAGCGAAAGTAGCCAATTTTATTTAGGTTTGTGCTATAAGCGTGGTCTTGGTGTTTATCAAGACTATAAAGAGGCAGTAAAATGGTTTAGTCTGTCTGCGGAAAATGGTGATGAAGATGGTCAATGCTATCTTGGAATAAGTTATTATAAGGGTGAAGGTGTAAATAGAGACTTAAGTAAGGCAGTAGGATGGTTTAAATTAGCTGCAGAACAAGGTCAACCTTTCGCTCAATATAATTTAGGTATATGTTATCTAAAAGGTGACGGAGTACCTCAAAGTAGAACTGAAGCAAAAAAACTGTTTCAAAAAGCCGCTTCTGCAAATAATACTGAGGCAATAAAAATTTTAAAAGAACTATTCTAAAAAAATACTTTCACATATAAAATAAGCAGTAGTGAAGAGTACCCCTAAAGTTGGACTAGAGAAATCTAGAAAGACTAAGGGGTACTTTATTATTTTAGAAAATTAACCATAATAATAGAAACATAACTACATTTATGTTAAAATTTTATCAAGAAATATACTTTTAATCGGTGGTGATTAACTTGATAGTTTATGAAGGAAATAAAAGAACATTTTTAGATGATGTGTCTAATGGATTAATGGTTAGAAAAATTGAAGAAATGTTTGATAAGTTAGGAATAAGGAAAGAACAACAAGCTGAAATGAATTCTTGGAAGAATTCTTTACCAAGAATGGGAAATATCATTTCTGATAATAGAATTGATGACAATGTTGGTATTGCTGTCGAATTCCAAATACCATTTACAAGTAAAAGAGTAGATTTTATGGTAGCTGGCAAAAATGATGATAGTGACAATGTTGTTGTCATTGAATTAAAACAATGGGAAACATGTCAAGCAACATCTAGAGATAACGTAGTTACTGCATATACTGGTGGTGCTAATAGAGATGTTGCACACCCATCTCAACAAGCATATTCATATGCTAAATTAATTCAGAACTTTAATGAATCAATCGAAGAAGAAAATATAGATATGATACCATGTGCATATTTGCACAATTACGAAGAAAAAAATAGAAGTCAAATATGTCATCCAAAATATGATGAAATAATTAAATTGGCACCAGTGTTTTTGATGGAAGATGGTAAAGATTTAAAAGATTTTTTAGTTAAATATGTATCTAAGCCTTCTAATAAAAAGTTATTTGAAATAATAGATCATGGTAAACTTAAACCATCAAAATCACTTCAAAGTGCTGTTGGTTCTATATTAAATGGTAACGATGAATTTGAACTAGTTGACGAACAATTAGTTGCTTATTCAACTATACTGAAGTTGGTACAAAACTCAATTAATTGCGATGAAAAACATACAGTTATAGTTAAGGGTGGACCTGGAACAGGAAAGAGTGTAATAGCTATTAACTTATTGACTAAGATATTAAATAATGGCTATTCTTGTTGCTATGTAACAAAGAATTCAGCACCTCGTGCTGCATTCTCTCAAAGCCTTGTCAAAGGAAAATATTCATTATCATATTTAAAAGGCTTATTTAAAGGATCGGGATCATTTACTGAAACACCAAATAATACTTTTGACTGCATTATTACAGATGAGGCTCATAGATTAAACGAAAAATCAGGTTTATTCTCTAATAAAGGCGAAAACCAAGTAAAAGAAATAATTAAATCATCTAAAATAAGTGTTTTCTTTATTGATGAGGATCAAGTGGTTACAACTAAAGATATAGGTTCAGTTTCTGAAATCAAAGCATGGGCTAAATTATTGGGTAGTAAAGTCCATCAAAATGAATCATTGGAATTGAAAAGCCAATTTAGATGTAATGGCTCAGATGGTTATTTAGCATTCTTAGATGATGTCTTAGAAATAAGACAAACTGCTAATTATAATTTTTTTGATTTAGATTATGATATACAAATATTTGATGATCCTAATGAAATGAAAGAAGCATTAAGAAAAACAAATATTAATAATAAGTCTAGAATGATTGCTGGTTATTGTTATCCTTGGAATAGTCAAAAGGATAAAACACAATATGATATTTTTTTAGAAAATGATTTCAAGGCACAATGGAATTTTTCAACTGATGGATTCGCAATTGATCCAAATTCATTTGAACAAGTTGGTTGTATTCACTCAACTCAAGGATTGGAATTTGATTATGTAGGTATAATAGTTGGTCTTGATTTAAGATATGAAAACGGACATGTCATAACAGATAGATTAAAACGTGCAAAATCAGACGCTTCAATTAAAGGATTAAAGAACAACGAAGAACTAGGTGATAGAATTATAAGAAACACTTATAAGACATTATTATCTAGAGGACAAAAAGGCTGCTTTATTTATTGTGAAGATAAGAAGTTATCTTTATACTTAAAAAATAGATTGTCTAAGGCTTTAGAATTAAAAGATAGCTTAGTAAATTAATTATAATAAAAAGGTGTTATTATGTTAGGTGCTATATTAGGAGACATTGTTGGCTCTGTATATGAATTTAATAATATAAAAACTAAAGAATTCCCATTGTTTAGTAATAGTAGTTGTTACACTGATGACACAGTAATGACACTTGCTGTTGCTG
>JAILIY010000034.1 GCA_024695025.1 Acholeplasmatales bacterium | reverse complement strand
TAGGCATGCTATGTTATACTAGCAGTTAAAAGACTTATGAGAGGAAGAATAAAGATGGCTGAAAAGAAAACTTTCTATATTACTACACCTATTTACTATCCATCTGGAAAATTAACTATCGGTAATGCATACACTACTATTGCTGCTGATACCATGACTCGTTATAAAAAATCTCGCGGTTTTGATACATTCTTCTTAACTGGAACTGATGAACATGGACTTAAGATTGAGCAAAAAGCGGAAGCACAAGGTATTAAGCCACAAGAATTTGTAGATAAAATGGCTGATTCCTATAAGGACCTATGGAAAATGTTAGACGTTTCCTATGATCGCTTCATTAGAACAACTGATGAAGATCACGTTAAAGCTGTACAAAAGATTTTTGAAAGATTATTAAAACAAGGAGATATTTACTTAGGTGAGTACACTGGTTGGTATTCTGTAGAAGATGAAGAATACTTTACTGAATCACAACTTGCTGAAGTATATAGAGATGATGATGGCAATGTGATTGGCGGAAAGGCTCCATCAGGACATGAAGTACGTTTAGTTAAGGAACCATCATACTTCTTCAGAATGAGTAAATATGCAGATCGCTTACTTCAATACTACAAGGATCACCCAGACTTTATTTTGCCTCACTCTCGTGAGAAAGAAATGGTAAATAACTTTATTAAGCCAGGCTTAGAAGACCTATCTGTCACTCGTACGACCGTTGATTGGGGAATTCCTGTACCTAGTGATCCTAAGCATGTTGTTTATGTTTGGATTGATGCTCTTTCTAACTATATTACTGCTCTTGGATATGGTTCAGATAATGATGCATTATTTAAGAAATATTGGCCAGCTGATGTACATTTAGTTGGTAAGGAAATTGTTCGCTTCCATACTATTTATTGGCCAATTATGTTAATGGCACTTGATTTACCACTTCCTCATCAAGTATTTGGTCATCCATGGATTTTAACTAACCATAATAAGATGAGTAAGAGTAAAAACAATGTTATTTACGCTGATGATTTAACAGCTATTTTTGGCGTTGATGCCGTAAGATATTACGTATTACATGAAATACCATTTGCTCAAGATGGTAATATTACATATGAATTAGTTTGTGAAAGAAGTAATTCAGATTTAGCTAATACATATGGTAATTTAGTATCACGTACTATCGCGATGGTTAAAAAATATTTTGGTGATGAAAAGATTTGTAAGGTAACAACTACTGAATTTGATAAAGAATTAATTGATTCATTTGATGATTCAATAAAGAATTATAAGAAATTAATGGATGAATTTAAGGTTGGTGACGCCTTAGAAGAAATAATGAAATCTTTACGTCAATCAAATAAATATATTGATGAGACAACTCCTTGGGCACTTGCTAAAGATGAATCTAAAAAAGATGTATTAAAGACTGTACTTTATAATTTATTAGAATCTATAAGATTAGGTACAATCTTACTTGAACCTGCAATGCCTAAAACTGCAGCTAAGGTTTATAAAGCTTTAAATATCACTGACACTGAATTTAATACATTAAAATTCGGAAATAAAGAATCATATGATGTAAATGATTGTGAAATC
Source organism: Acholeplasmatales bacterium (assembly GCA_024695025.1). GTDB lineage: Bacteria > Bacillota_I > Bacilli_A > Acholeplasmatales > Anaeroplasmataceae > Anaeroplasma. The sequence continues at coordinate 7,161 of JAILIY010000034.1, read as the reverse complement.
TTATTTAAGCGTCTAGATGTAAAAGAAGTAATGGATCAAGTATTAAAGAATGAAGAAGCTAAAGCTAAGGTCGTAGCTCCTTTAGTTGAAACAGAAGCTAAACCAGAAATAACTATTGATGATTTTGATAAATTAGATTTAGTTGTTGGTCAAATAAAAGAAGCTTCTAATCATCCTAAGGCTGATAAATTATTAGTATTTAAGGTTGATATCGGTACTGAAGTACGTCAAATCGTATCAGGTATAGCTAAATTTTATAAGCCTGAAGAATTAGTAGGTAAGAAGGTTATTGTCGTTAAAAATCTAAAGCCTATTAAATTAAGAGGTATAGATTCTTGTGGTATGTTATTATGTGCAAGTGATGAAAAGGATACATATCTTGAACTTGTAAACATAAATGACTGTAAGCCAGGCGATAAAGTTTGTTAAGATGGTGATTTTTCACCATCTTTATTTTTTTATAAAAATAATGTAAATGTTTTTAGCACAAATTATATTTCCTTTTTGCGAAGAAATATGTTAAAATAACTATGTCGTATTTTTTAATATATGTAATATATTACTATATCACAATATGACTTACTTGAATCGAGGTTGTAGGTTATGACTAAACTAATGAAGCAAGTGTATATTATTAGATGTCCATTTTCATCAAATGGAGTTTTTTTAGAGCAATTATAACAGCACTATTTTAATTAAGTGTTGTTTTTTTAATTTATAAGGGGATTTAATTATGAAGACTATTGGTATTTTAGGTGGTGGACAACTCGGCATGATGTTGTCAGAAGAAATTCATAAGCTTGGCGGCAAGGCAATCTGTCTTGATCCAAATGCTAAATGTTCTGCATCATTTGTATGTGATGGAATCATCGTATCAAAATATGATGATTTAGAAGGCCTAAAAAAATTAGGTGAGGCAACTGATGTTTTAACATATGAGTTCGAAAATGTACCAGCTGATAAATTAAAATACATCAGAGATACATTTAATATCCCACAAGGAATTGAACCACTGTTTGATTCTCAAAATAGAATTAGAGAAAAAACAAATGCTTTAAATCATGGATTAAATCCACCAAAGTTTAAAGCTATTAATTCAAAAGAAGATTTGATAAAGGGTATTTTAGAATTAGGCTACCCTTGTGTATATAAGACTACGACACTAGGTTATGATGGTCATGGTCAAGTAGTGTTAAAGACTGAAGATGATATAAAAGACGTAGAACCTTTCTTAGAAGGTGAAGGTATCTTAGAAGAATTTATTAAATATGATTTTGAAACTTCTTGTATCTTAGTGAGATCAAAAGATAAAATCATTACATTCCCTATGGGTATTAACAAACATAAAAATGGAATTTTAGATTTATGTATTGTAAATGAACAATTACCTGTATTTGAAAAAATAAAAGAAGCTTCAAAAAAATTTATGGAAAGCGCAAATTATTATGGAATTTTAGCAATTGAGTTTTTTGTTAAGGGAGAAGAATTCTATTTTAATGAGATGGCACCTCGTCCACACAACAGTGGACATTATACTATTGAGGGTTGTAGTACAAATCAATACAAAGAATTGGCAAAATTTTTATTAGATATTCCTCTTGAAGATCCTGTATTGTTGCACCCAACAATAATGAAAAATATTTTAGGATTTGATTATGAGAATATGAAGAAAGTTGAAAAAGATTCAAACATCTTCATTCATGATTATTTCAAAGAGGAAGTTAGGGAGAAAAGAAAGATGGCTCATATTACATTCACTAATATGACTATCGATGAGTATGATTTAAAATATAAAAAGATGTTTTGTGAGGAAGAAAGTATTATGAATAATTACAGAATTTATGTTGAGAAAAAAGCTAAGTATCAAGTTGAAGCAAAAAGCTTACAATCAGAATTAAATTTAAATCTTAGTTTAAATCTTAAAAACTTAAGAGTTGTTAATGTTTATGATTTATTCGGATTTGATGAAGAATTATTAAATAAGAGTAAATATCAAGTATTCGGTGAAATTGTTACAGATGACGTAACTGATACAATCGATTTAGAAAATAAAAAATATATCGCAACTGAATATCTTCCTGGTCAATTTGACCAAAGAGCTTCATCAGCTATCGATTGTTGTAAATTAATCGATCCTAAGGCTGAAATTAATATTCGTTCTGGTAGAATCTTAATTTTAGATGATGATGTAACTGAAGAAGAAATTGAAAAGATTAAAAAATATGTAATTAACGCTGTAGAAGCTAGAGAAAAAGATTTAAATGTTTTAACAGATTTAGAAAAGGCTGAAATCAAACCTGTAAATATTATCGAAGGCTTTAGAAAGACTAAGAAGAAGAGCTTAAAGAAGTTCTGTAAGACTTGGGGCCTTGCAATGAACGAAGATGACCTTCAATGTGTAATTGATTATTTCAAGAAGGAAGGCCGTGATCCATGGGAGACAGAATTAAGAATTCTAGATACTTATTGGAGTGATCACTGCCGTCATACAACATTCAATACAATACTTAAAAAGATTGATGTTGAAAAATCATTTATGAAGCCTGAATTTGAAGAAGCTTTAGATTTATATGAAAACATTCGTAAAGACTTAAAGAGACAAAAGAAAAAGATTTGTCTTATGGATTTAGGTACTATCGGTGCAAGATATCTTAAGGCAATTGGTAAATTAGATGATTTAGAAGTAAGTGAAGAAAACAATGCATGTTCTATATTTGTTGATGTTGACAACAACGGTGAAACTGAAAGATGGTTATTACAATTCAAAAATGAAACTCATAACCACCCAACAGAAATTGAACCATTCGGTGGTGCATCAACATGCTTAGGTGGTGCAATCCGTGACCCACTTTCTGGACGTGCTTATGTATATCAAGCAATGAGAGTAACTGGTGCTGGTAATATCTACGCTGATGTTAAAGATACATTAAATGGTAAATTACCACAAAAGGTTATCTCAACTAAGGCTGCAGCTGGTTATTCAAGCTACGGTAACCAAATCGGTTTAGCAACAACACATGTAAGAGAAATTTATCATGATGATTATGTTGCAAAACGTCTTGAGGTTGGTGCTGTTGTAGGTGCTGTAAGAGCTGATGTAATTAGAAGAGAATCACCAACTCCTGGTGATGTAATATTAGTTTTAGGTGGTAGAACTGGTCGTGATGGTATCGGTGGTGCAACTGGTTCATCAAAAGAACATACAACTAAGTCTATTGAAGTATGCTCAAGTGAAGTTCAAAAGGGTAACGCTCCTGAAGAAAGAAAAATTTCTCACCTATTCAGAAGACCTGAAGTAACTAAGTTAATTAAGAAGTCAAATGACTTCGGTGCTGGTGGTGTATCAGTTGCTATCGGTGAACTTGCAGATGGCTTAGATATTTCACTTGATTCAATTCCTGTTAAATATTCTGGTTTAAATGCTACTGAACTTGCTATTTCTGAATCACAAGAAAGAATGGCAGTAGTTGTTGAACCTAAGGATGTTGAAGAATTCAAAAAATATTGTCATGAAGAAAACATCGAAGTAACAGAAGCTGCAAAGGTTACAGAACAAAAGAGATTAGTAATGCATTACAGAGGAAGAGAAATTGTAAATCTGTCTCGTGAATTTATCGATTCTGCTGGTGCTAAGCATTTCGCTAAGGCAAAGATTGTTGCAGTAGAAGATAAAAACCCATTCTATAAAGAAGATAAGCCTTTAAGAGATAGAGTTCTTGAAACATTAGCTGACAATAACGTAGTAAGTCAAAAGGGCTTAATTGAAATGTTTGATTCAACTATTGGTGCATCAACTGTACTTATGCCATTTGGTGGAAAGACTCAAAGAACTGAAACTCAAGTATCTGTTCAAAAGCTTCCAGTTAAAGATGGCTTTACAAATACAGCATCTATCATGGCTTATGGTTATAACCCATTCATCGCAAAATATTCTCCATATCATGGTGCTGAATATGCATTTATTGAAGCAATCACTAAGGTAGTTGCTGCTGGTGCTAAATATGAAAAGATGAGATTCTCATTCCAAGAATATTTTGAACGTATGCATGAAAATACATCTTGGGGTAAGCCTTTAGCTGCACTTTTAGGTGCACTTAAGATGCAAGATGAATTCGGTCTACCTTCAATTGGTGGTAAGGATTCAATGAGTGGTACATTCCAAGATATCAACGTACCTCCTATGCTTATGGCATTTGGTATAACAACTATTGATGCAAGAACTGTTATATCACCTGAATTTAAGAAGGCCGGAAATAATATTTATTTAATTAAGCATAATGAAAATAAGAATTATACTCCAAACGTTGAAGAATTGAAGGATAATTTTGAATTTGTTAATAAAGGAATCGAAGATAAGAAGATTGTAAGTGCTTATGCATTATCATTTGGTGGTATTGTAGAAGCAGTATCTAAGATGTCTTTTGGTAATGAAATAGGCTTTGAAATAAGCTATGATGAAAAGGAATTAAATAGATTTAATTACGGTTCAATCGTATGCGAAGTTGAAGGCGAATTAGATTACAAAAATGCTATTTTATTAGGTAAGACAATTGAAACTAAGACTGCTAAATTCAATGATGAAGAATTTACTATTTCTGAGTTATTTGAACAAAATAGAGAAAAATTTACTAAGGTATACAAAGATAAGGGTAACAACACTTGTCAATTAATGGATATCAAGCCATTCGATAAGAAGGTTGAAGCATTAAAGAACAAGGATGAAGTTATCGCATACTTCCCTGTATTCCCTGGTACAAACTGTGATTATGATACATCTAAACAATTCAAGCGTGCTGGTGCAACTATTAAAACAACAGTATTTAAGAATTTAACAAGCCAAGATGTATTTGATTCAATTGATGAAATGGCAAACAATATCGATAATTGTGATATTTTCGTATTATCTGGTGGTTTCTCATCAGGTGATGAGCCAGATGGGTCTGGTAAATTTATCGCAAACGTATTAAACCAATCTAAGATTAAAGATGCAATCAATAGATTAATTCAACGTAAGGGTTTAATCTTAGGTATTTGTAACGGATTCCAAGCTTTAGTTAAGTCTGGTTTATTACCATATGGTAAGATTGGTGAATTAACAGAAGAATCTCCTACATTATTTAGAAATGATATTAACAGACACATATCTCAAATCGTTTCAACTAAGTTAATGACAAACGCATCCCCTTGGCTTTCAGGTTTAGAATTAGGTCAAATCGACTCAATCGCTGTAAGTCATGGTGAAGGTAAATTCATGGTTAATGAAAAATTAGCTAAGGAATTAAAAGATAATGGCCAAATTGCATTCCTATATGTAGATTTAGATGGTAATCCAACAACAGAAGCTCCATTTAATCCAAATGGTAGTGATTACGCAATCGAAGGTATTATTTCTAAGGATGGTTTAATCCTAGGAAAAATGGGCCACTCAGAACGTTATGAGGAAGGTTTATTTAAAAACATTAGTGGTAATAAGGTACAAAATTTATTCACTAATGCTGTAAATTATTTTAAAAAGTAAATAAAGGAGAATAATATTTATGGAAAAGAAAGAAATGCTATATGAAGGTAAAGCAAAACAAGTTTTTAAAACAGATGATGAAGACATTATCATCATGCACTATAAGGATGATGCAACTGCATTTAATGGTGTTAAAAAGGCACAAATTGAAAATAAGGGTGTATTAAATAATAAGATTACAACTATTATTTACAATAAGTTAATTGAGGCAGGCATTCCTACACACTATATCAAGACTTTAAATGATCGTGATCAATTATGTAAAAAGGTAAATATTATTCCTCTTGAAGTAATTACAAGAAACATCATTGCAGGTTCTTTAAGCAAGAAATTAGGTATTCCTGAAGGAACTAAGGCCAAAAATACAATATTTGAAATTTGTTATAAAAACGACGAATTAGGCGACCCAATGATCAATGATCATCACGCTGTAGCTATCGGTATTGTAACTTATGATGAATTAAAGACAATTTATGATTTAACTGATAAGATCAATAAAGAATTACAAAAGATATTCATTGAAGCTGGCGTAATTTTAGTTGACTTTAAGGTTGAATTCGGTAAGACTAGTGATGGCCAAATCGTATTAGCTGATGAAATTTCACCAGATACTTGTAGATTATGGGATGCTAATACAAATGAAAAATTAGATAAGGATAGATTTAGAAGAGATTTAGGTAACGTAATCGGTGCTTATGAAGAAATCTATTCTCGTTTAGAAAAAATTAAGTAAGAATTATAATTCATATATTTGGAGGATATAAAATATGGGTTCAAAGGCATATGCTTCTGGTGGAGTAGACTTAGAAGCTGGTTATGAAGTTGTAAGAAGAATTAAAAAGCATGTTTCATCAACTGATAGATTAGGTTCAGTTGGTAACATTGGTTCATTTGGTGGTATGTTTGATTTATCATTATTAAATATTAAAGAACCTATGTTAGTAAGTGGTACTGACGGTGTTGGTACTAAACTTAAGATTGCTTTTGAAATGAATAAGCATGATACAATCGGTATCGATGCAGTTGCAATGTGCGTAAATGACGTACTTGCACAAGGTGCTGAACCATTATTCTTTTTAGATTATTATGCTTGTGGTCACAATGAACCACAAGTAGTTGAAGCTGTTGTTTCTGGTGTTGCAGAAGGCTGTAGACAAGCTGGCTGTGCACTTGTTGGTGGTGAAACAGCTGAAATGCCTGGTATGTATGAAAAAGGCGAATATGATATTGCTGGTTTCACAACAGGTGTTGTTGATAAATCTAAATTAATTGATGGTACTAAAGTTAAGGTTGGAGATACATTAGTTGGTATTGCATCAACTGGTGTTCATTCAAATGGCTTTTCTTTAGTTAGAAAGATTATTAATGACAATAAGATTGACCTACATTCATATAGTGATGAATTAGGTGGCGTAGTTGGTGAAGTGTTATTAACTCCAACAAGAATTTATTGTAAACAAGTACTTGATGTAATTAAGAATGTTGATGTTCACGGTGTCGCTCACATCACTGGTGGTGGTTTTGACGAAAACATTCCAAGAATCTTAAAAGATAACATGGGCTTAGATATAGTTGAAGGCTCTTGGCCAATTTTACCTGTTTTCAAATTCTTAGAAAAATATGGTAAGGTTGATCATAGAGAA
>JAILIY010000026.1 GCA_024695025.1 Acholeplasmatales bacterium | reverse complement strand
AAAGAAATAAATTTAAGATTTCATAAAGATTTAAGACAATATGAAGATATTTATTATACTTCATGTTTATTTTATGTCACAAGTGATTTTTCATTATATTTCCATACATAGCTCACAAAATTAAAATAGTCAAAATCACTTGTGACATAAAATAAACATGAAGTATAATAAATATCTTCATATTGTCTTAAATCTTTATGAAATCTTAAATTTATTTCTTTTAAATATTCTCTTTTTATAAATAGACCATGTAATGATTTAAAATTAAAGCACGAATGTTCTTTATAATATAATTTGTTTTCAAAATATACTTCTTCATAAATTGATGTAATTGCAAAGACTTTTTTTCTTTCTTTTAACAAAGAAAAAACATTAAACAAACTACTATCACCATACAATTCATCATCTTGATCAATATATGTAATATATTCTGCATCACTGTTGTCACAGCCATATTGACGAGTTAAACCTTGACCTTCGTTGATATCTTTAATTAAATAATTAATATTTAATTTTGGGTAGCGTTGTTTAAACCAACTTTTCTTATATTTAATTTTTGAACAGTCATTAACAATAATGATTCCAACCTCTTTAAAATCAATATTTTTTTGCCTGTTTATTGAATTTAATAATCTTATCATATATTCCTGAGGACAATTGTATTCAGGAATGATAATATCTAAAAAGTGCATATTTTAGTTTCCTTTTTTTATTATAGTATCATTATACCATGACAAAACAAAATAATCGATAATGCAAATAAAAAATCCAGTTGTTTGATTTAACTGGATTTTTTATACTTCATTTGGATCTTTAGTAGAGAAACTTAAATTTACTGAAACTGGAACATCATTGATTGCTTCAAAGCAATCAGAATCCCATCCTTCAAACCAAAATGCAAAATGAAGTTTAATCATATTAGCTGTTGTAACATTATCAGCCTCATTTACAATATGATTTACTACACCATCATCTGCAAAAGTAATATCTCCTCTTTTTTCTGGAAGAGCCATTTCAGGAACAGAACCCAAATGTTCTTCTGCTCTATGTGTTGAGTTATATTGAAGTCTTGCAAAATTATATTCATCAGGTAAAATACCACCAAAATCATAAATTCCTGATTTATTGTTATATGAAGGTAAATCACCACCATATTTATAAATATTCAATCCCTTATACTGATGATTTAAATAATTTGTATTATCGCCATAAGTTACTGAATATGCTTTTTGAACTGATAATCTAACAGCACTAGCTGCGTTTATACTTACATCACCTTGAATTGATTTTCCAGGTCCAAAATTGTTTTCATTACTAAGATAATTTAAAGCACCAGGAACATCAGCTCCAGGAAATTTTATTTCATTAGCAATATATGATGTAGTTGTACTACTTGAAAATAAGCCACCAGCATCACCATTTCTAAGATATATGCTTAGTCTATTATCAGAACTTGAAGAGCCACCAATTCTATAAAGTGATACCCATATATCAAATTCAAAATATCCTTTATATCTAGTAGTTCTATTATTCATATTTGCGTATGGTGTATTTCCTTCTAAAGTTAAAAATGGATCTAAATATACACATTCTCCTGTGCCACCGTCATCATAATCCTTAACTGTAGTACATTGTGCTAACTTGATTCTACTAAAAACATTTTGGACTGTTGAATCACTTTCAAGAGAATCTTTATCATAACCCATATTTACAAGTAATTGTCTTTGTAAATCAACTGTATCTATAGTTTCATGAAAATCATTTGCGTCGCCAGTTAAAGAAAGCATAATACCATAATCACTTTTTTCGTTATCAGTTTCAAGATTGATGGTAATTCTTTCAAAAGTATTATTAGATGTGATACCAACCCACGCAAAAGTTGTCACAACCATTGCAAGCGCAGATACAATCATCATTACAATACTCATAACTATTTTCTTTGTACCTTTAAACATTTTGGTATCACTCCTTTCTAAAATATTTGGATAATTACTTTAGATATTAAACAACAATAAATGCTATGGTCGATATTATTTCAGCTACGTACCCTGAATAATGTAATCAACCATAGCATATATCTACCATTGAATATTAAATAAATGATGGGTATCTATTTAAGTTGTTTAATATTTTAAAATGATTATCCTAAGGATAGGCAAAAGCCTACCCTTAAGAATATTAATTATTAAGCTCCTGTGAATGAGAAGTTAATTGCAAATGTTTGACCAGCGCAAGAGTCAAAACATTGATCATCAGTACCTTCAAGCCATATCTTGAAAGATAATTTAGCTTCTGCGTTAGCAACTACAGTTAGAGGAATATTCTTTGTAGTTTGAGAAACTGTAGTAGGTCCTGTCTTAACAACTTGTTCACCTAATACTGCAACTAAATATTCATTTGCAGAGCCACCTGTTGTATAAGATCCATAAGTTGAAGATGTAGCACTTGCAGATGCAGCAACATCATAAATAATATTTGTAGTTGTTGATGTACCGTTAGTAATAGAAGCACCTTCTGCAACAACACTCATACGTAAAGCATCTACAATGTTCGCAGCAAATGAATTACCTTGAGATACATTTGTAGGTAAACCTGTATTAGCATAAGCTAATTGTTTCTTAACATCTCCTGTTGCTGTAGTGTTAGAAATAGTATAAGTTAAATTAACTGTAGTTTTTGAAGTAGATAATACCCAAATATCAAAATCAATTGATGAACCACCTTCAACAGTTAAACCATCCTTATCAACCCACACAGTATCAGCTGTAATAGAAGCTACACCAGAAACTGTTGATGGACTTGCGTCTGATGCAACAGAAGCTGTTGCAGGAGATACTGGATTCAAACCAGATGCTGTTGTAGTTGATGTATAGTTTGTAGTATCAAATGTTAAATTTTGAACAAATGCACCATGTCCATTAACCTTTGTATCTGCAGTTGATGCTTGTGCAACTAATACGTTACCAGCACCACCAGCATTAGCTGTACCTTGAACACCAGATGCAGTTGCAGTTGAGTTTGTTACATACCATGCGTATGTTGATGTACCTAATGTAGCAGCTACTGCAGCTAAAGCTACACCAGATAAAGCTAATTTTGTTAATCTTTTTGCTTTCATATAATTTTCTCCTTTTTAATTTTAATTTTTAATTATTTGCAAAACTAATAAACTCTCTTAGAGGCAAAAGCTAATCTCATATCTATAGAGTTTGATAACCCATCAAAACAATCGGCATCCCAACCTTCTATCCAAACTCTAAAATTAATAAGTTTTGCTTCATCTCCAGACTCAAGTGTTACCATAGGGTAATAATTTGAATCATCTGCTTCAGCTATTGTTGAAGCTTTTTTTATAACACTGCTACTTTTAGCAGGGAGAGTCCTAATAATATTTTGAGGCATATCTTCATAGTCTAATTCTTTATCAAGTAGACCATTATCTTGTGTCCTCAGATTATTATAGTATGTATACATCGCATTACAATTACAATCATATAGATAATAATTGTCAGATGTTGTATCATCTGGATTATACGTACTATAATTTGTTGCATAACTTCCTAAATCTGTATTAATGTATTCTGTATCATTTATTTCATAGATTAAGGATGTATCTACATCTTCTAAATAAGTGTAATATGCTTCTTGATACTCATAATATGTAGTATCTTCATCAAAAGCATCACCAGTAAATATTACGTATTGGCCTTCGCTAATAACATAATATGTTTTGTCTGAATTATATTCCAAATCATTTGTTTGATAATAACTATCTGGAATAAGTGTTTTGTTAGCAACTGTTGTACTAATTCTTGCAGCATTTGAGGAATAAACTGTTATGTTTGCTCCTTCAGCGCTCTTAAGATCAGTTACAACCTTGCCACCTGCTCCATCGGGTATCACCGCTCTCATATCAGCTGATAGAGGAACTGAAGTTGTATCTGAAGTAAACACTGTTCTAACAACTTGATTTCCTTCGTTATCTTTTCCTTCATATCCATTTAAATATACATCATATTTTAATTTATCTGATGCTTTATCTGATGTTGTTTTAAAATAAACACCAAATTCCATATATCTACCAGATGATGACGAATATTTACTATTATATAAGTCAGTAAGAGTAATACCATCTTTTGTTGTTGCTGGTAAAAGCTTAATTTGCTTCATTACAGCACTCAACTCGTCAACTGCTTCCTCATCAGTCAATGCAACACCATTTTTATATAATGTGTCTGGACTATCAACTTCTTCGTTATTCTCGTTTAGTACATATCCTTTAACTTCATATGTACCTGGGTCAAACGAAGCTGCTACAGCTTTTTGAAGCTGTAATAGTTGTAAATCATTTTGATAATGAACCCCATCGACTGATACTTCAACACCTAATCCACCTACGACTTCGAAATCAATGTTTTCTACAGTTGCAATTGAGTTTATTTTAAACCAAGCATAAGTAGTCGTGATAAGTGAAGTTGCGGCCATGATAGTCGAAGCACTTAACGTTATTAACTTTCTAACCTTTTTCTTCATTATCTTGCCTCCTTTGCTTAATTTATAAAACTTTATTCAACTTTTTCGTAAGTGAAATCAAGTTTTATACTAATTGTTCTAGCGTCTTGAGGAACGCCTAAGAAGTAATCTGCATCCCAACCTTCTAACCAAACGTAGAATGTTGCTTTTATGTCGTTGTATGCACCATCTGCATACTTAAATTCACTAATTGTTGTATTTGTGAAAGAATTAAATGTTTCAAATCTTTCACCATCTGCTGCTGCTTCCTTAAAAGGATTTTTAGGGAAAAGGTTATTATAATATGTATACATAGCATTTTTACTAGGATCATGAATTGGATTTGTACTACCTTCAATAGCACTTGAGCCTAAATCTAAATCATTTGTTACTTCAAATGTCTTTAAACCACCATAATAATCATTATCAATTCCTAGTCTCATTGCATTTGCAACATCAAATTCTATTTCATCACCAACTTGATAGTCCTTTGTTTGTGTACTTAAAGCATTATCTAAAGTATTTTTTGAATTACTAGCTGATTTAATGAATGTATCTTCTGTAAATACTAATTTGAAATCATCATGAGCTGTCGCATTAGAATCAGAAATAAGTCTAAAATATAAATCGAATTTTAAATATCTTTGATTAGCTACTGCTGTTTCTGTCTCATGTGTATATCCATTATCTACATAAGTGATTGTTGGTTCTAATCCATCACCTGAATTATCTTTTGCAGTCAAATTCTTTACATATGGATCAATTTTAATATCTTCTAATGTAGCAACTATTCCACTTCCACTAGAAATTTCATATTTGCTTGTTGTTTCATTAAATTCAATTGTTAAACTATTTCCATCTGCATCAGTTGCTGTAGTTTCTAAAATATCATAATTATTGTCATCATTTTTTTCTGATCTTATTGAAACATTAGCAATTATGTTACCTGTAAATTGGTCTTTTAATTTGATATAGCTTGTATATTTTCCTTCAGTATAGTTTTCAACATCATAATCGAAAATTGCTGAACCTTCATCATATACTATTTTACCTGTATCATCTTGTCTTAATGTTGAACCATTAATTTTGATGTTATTATAAGCTTCTCTTGCGGCTTCCTTAGTAGTTTCACCTGTCAATTTCATTTTTAATTGATCAGCTGTTATATCTTGCGAGAATGTCTTGCCATCTAAAGAAATTAGTAAACCTTCATAGCTGTCGATTTCTAATTTTGTTTCATCAACCCATACTGTTTCATTTCTAGAAAACCACGCATATGTTGTTGCTGTAAGGCACACGGCCGCCATGGCAGCTGCTGAAGCACTCATTATTAACTTTCTGTATAAGGTTTTCTTCTTCAAGCTACCACTTCCTTAATACTTTTTCTTCTTTAAATCATTAAGCAGCTACTGCTACTGTTAAATCAAACTTAATTGTACCAGCTAAAATATCTTCGTCGCAATCTGGGTCTTTACCTTCAAGCCAGAAGAATACTGAATATTTTAAGTAGTTACCAGCCTCACCAGTTTCAGATTGTTCTGATGCTGTTTGACCGATAATGTAATTTTGGTTTCTAAATACTACACCACTTTTACCT
>JAILIY010000157.1 GCA_024695025.1 Acholeplasmatales bacterium | reverse complement strand
TCACAAAATAGTGTTTTTTTCTTTTTTATGGATGATATATAATATTATTACATATAAAATTAAGTTTTATATAGTATTAAATATGGGAAAAATAAAATGGAAAAATTAGTTAGATTAACCTATTTTTGATATAAAAGTATTCTTTGCAAACATATAGGTGTTCGCATACCATTGCATATGGTTTACCATATTGAAACAATAGCTTTGATACATTGTATCAAGGCTTTTTTTAAAAAGTATAACGTATAATAAAGCGTAGAATAAGTGTATAATAAATGTTGACAATCATATTTGACTGCCGTATAATAAAGCGTAGAATAAGCGTATAATAAAAGGCTGGGTGATTTATTTTATGAAATATAAAAGAGAAAATGAATTTATCGAATTCAAAGAATCCTTGTCACAATTAAGTAGAGGGTTAGAAAGTATAACGGCAATGTTAAATAAACATGGAAATGGTGTGGTCCTTTTTGGTGTAAAAGATGATGGTTCCATTCTAGGCGTAAATATAGGTAATAAAACATTAAAAGATATCAGTGATGCAGTGGCACAGAAGATAAAACCCATTGTTATTCCAATAATTACTGAGGAAGAATATGATGGTAAGGTTGTTATTAAATTAGAATGCTCTGGCTATAATAAGCCTTATTCCGCTGATGGCAAATATTTAATTAGAAGTGGAAACGAGAATAAAAAAATTGACCCTGAGGTGATGAGACAATTATTATTTTCGAATTCAATTGAAACAATGACAAATATTGAATCCTATGATCAAGAATTATCGTTTACACAGCTAAAACAATTATATATATCAAGAGGCCTTCCAATTAACGATAATATGTTTAATAAAAACAACGGTTTATATACGAAGGATGGTAAGTATAACATATTAGCAAGTATTTTAGCTGATAATAATAATTGTTCAATAAAGGTTGTAAAATTTGATGGCATTGATAAGTCTAATATGATATCTAGAAATGAATTTGGATATAAATGTTTAATAATTGCAATGGAAAATGCACTTGAATATACCCAATCAATGAATGAAACCAAAGTTGTTATAAGTGATAAATCAGTAAGAGAAGAAGTTCATTTATTTGATTCGAGTTCATTAAGAGAAGCATGGAACAATGCCTGTCTACATACAAGATGGGATAGAATGGTGCCTCCGTCTATTTATATTTTCTCAAATAGAATTGAAATAATATCTACAGGTGGATTACCTATAGATTATTCTGTAGATGATTTCTATCAAGGAATTAGTAATCCAATCAATAAACAATTACAAAAGATAATGGGACAGCTTGGCTTAGTTGAACAAACTGGACACGGCGTACCTGAGATAGTAAAACATTACGGAAAGGAAGCCTTTGAAATAACAGATAATCATATAAAAGTAACCCTTAAATTTCCATATAATATTAAAGTTGGTGAAAGTGATTACTCGTCATTAAATCCATCTCAAACAAAGGTATTGAAAGCAATAACAAACGAGCCAACTATAACAACTAATGGCCTTGTTGATGTAGTTGGTTTAAAAACATCAAGAATTGCAGAAATAATAAAAGAATTAAAAGAATTGAAAAGAATTGAAAGAGTTGGTTCAAATAAAACTGGATATTGGAAGGTGAATAAATAATTATGCCAAGTGATAATAATTACCTAGAATATGTTTTAGATTTACTAAGTGAAGTAGATGATATCAGTTACAAAAAGATGATGGGAGAATATTTATTATATTCTGATGGCATATTGTTTGGCGGAATTTATGACAATAGATTTTTATTAAAGAAAACGAAATCATTATCTAGTTATGGCTTATGTGAAGAAACACCATATCTAGGAGCAAAGCCTATGTATTTAGTTGATATAGAAGACAAAAAAGAGATAACTAATCTAGTAGATTCAGTAATTAAAGACTTACACAATACTTTAAAATAAATGGTATTATGGTATCTACATACCCTATAAAGGAAAAAGAAGCCATTAAATTGAAAGAGATCATAAATTATTAGATAATGATAAATATACTTTTTGTAGTAAGTAAAATAATAGGCGGTAATTGTGAAATATTATTTAATCTTATATTATTTAAAATTGCTTTGATACTATGTATCAAGGCTTTTTTAAATACATAATTGCAACAAAATT
>JAILIY010000117.1 GCA_024695025.1 Acholeplasmatales bacterium | reverse complement strand
CGTACTACTCAGGCGGAGTACTTAATGCGTTAACTTCAGCACTGAATCTCTCCAACACTTAGTACTCATCGTTTAGGGCGTGGACTACCAGGGTATCTAATCCTGTTTGCTCCCCACGCTTTCGTGCCTCAATGTCAGTATCGGACCAGCAAGCCGCCTTCGCCACTGGTGTTCTTCCATATATTTACGCATTTTACCGCTACACATGGAGTTCCACTTGCCTCTTCCATACTCTAGCTATATAGTATCTCTTGCAAAACTAAGTTGAGCTTAGATCTTTAACAAGAGACTTTTATTGCCATCTACGCACCCTTTACGCCCAATAATTCCGGATAACGCTCGCTCCCTACGTATTACCGCGGCTGCTGGCACGTAGTTAGCCGGAGCTTATTCATTGGGTACCGTCAATCTTATTCTTTTCTTCCCCAATAAAAGATCTTTACATACCGAAATACTTCTTCAATCACGCGGCGTTGCTCGGTCAGGCTTCCGCCCATTGCCGAAAATTCCCTACTGCTGCCTCCCGTAGGAGTATGGACCGTTCTCAGTTCCATTGTGGCCGTTCAACCTCTCAGTCCGGCTACGCATCATCGCCTTGGTGAGCTATTACCTCCCCAACTAGCTAATGCGCCGCAGGCCCCTCTTAAAGTGATAAATCTTTAAATAACAAAAGATGCCTTCCGTTATCCTATCCAGCATTATCCATCGTTTCCAATGGTTATTCTCGTCTTTAAGACAGGTTACCTACGTGTTACTCACCCGTTCGCCATGGTTAGCAAGCTAACCATTCGACTTGCATGTATTAGGCACGCCGCCAGCGTTAATCCTGAGCCAGGATCAAACTCTTCATAAAATTTATTTTTTAGTTTAATACTTTTTGCTCATTTTTTTAAATGAATTGATATTGTTCGTTTAATTTGTCATATATAGTTTTCAAAGAATAAATAGTGCACAATTAAGTGCCTTTTCAATTATAACTCATTGTTTTTTAAAGTCAACAATAAGTTTTTAAAAAAGTGGTGGTTGGTGGTGGTTTCGAACCACCGAACCCTTAGGGAGCAGATTTACAGTCTGCCGCGTTTAGCCTCTTCGCTAACCAACCATATTAATAATTTTTATACCGTTTTTACGGTAGTGCTTTTTCATTATATCATAACAAAAAACATTGTCAATAATTATTTTACTATTTTTTGCAATTTTTTTTGCAAATAAAAAGCATATAAAAACTCGCCATTTTATTTATATTCAAAGGCGAGTTTTATAGTTCTTATTTTACGTAATCAAAATTGTTAAAATATTCACTTTTTATAATGACATTAGATAAATATTGAGCTTTATTTAACTTCTTAAATTTAGAAGGAATTGTGCCTTTTACACTCTCGTTTGCCATAATAGCGTAGCTAAGTGAAGTCTTAAACATATTTCTACCCATAAATGTAGATACACCATCAACTTTAAATTGGTCATTTATACCATACATATAAGCTAATGTTGGTGTGACATCAATTTGTGCACACTTCTTATCGACATGATATTTCAAATCAGGTCTATATTCTATATTATTAAAATTATATGTATTACAATTGTCACCTATCACATAATGATGATCTAAATTCTTATTATATATTACATTTAAAACAGTGTAATTGCTGGCCTTAGTCATCCATTGATATTTATCTTTACATTCTGTTTTTTTGCTTGTATGTTGAGACATATATTTATGAATACCACCATGGTCACCCATAATTAATAATGTAGTATTATCCATAAGGCCATCTGCTTTTAGCTTTTCAACAAATAATTTTATACTTTCATCAATATAATGAACTAATGTTAGATATTTGTACATTTCACTACCAATATCTTTTTTAACACTAGAGTCATTTAAGAAATTTTCATCTAAAACCTTTGGAACGACATATGGTAAATGAGATGAACATAGTACACTATGAACATAAAATTTATCTGATGTAGTATATTCACCACCCTTTTTATATGGTGATGTGCCTTTAATTAAATCATAAACATAATCAAGTGAAACTTCATCAGATATATAACCATTAAATTTATGTAGTGAATATCTATCTACACTAGATTCTGGTATTTCATCTCCATAATGCATTTCATCAAAGCCCATAGTAGTTTCCATTACACCTTCATAATTCCATGTTGAACCATATGAACTATTAAAATACATAGTCTTATAACCATTCTTTTTTAACACATCAGCGATAGATAAATATTCTGAATCAGGGAATTGGTTAAATGAAATAACTTTACTTACAGGATATTGATTTCCCATAAACATCAAATCGCAGTCTGAACTATTACCTGTTCTAACTTGTTCATATACATTCATTTGAACTGATGTATTTAATAATGAATTTAAAAATGGTGTGATTTCTTGGCCATTAATTGAATTTCCTAAAACAAAGCTTTCAACAGCCTCAAGTTGAAGGACAATTAAATTTGAATCCTTAAGTGAACCTGAAACATCACTTGCATAAGGATCATCTGAATTGTTTTCATCTTCTTTTAATAATTCTTCATAATCATAGTATAATTTTTTATCAGATGATGTCATCTTAATATTCTTATCGTAATCATGAAGTTGTAATATATCTATCATATGATACATGAAATTACCATAAGATGATACTTTTTTCGTTGTGTTTTGAGCCAAATATGTTTCATTTGGTATTGCCAAAGAAACAATTGTCAATAAAACGAATGACCCCATACATGTTGATAATCTTAATTTAAATCTAGTATTACTGTAAGTGAATCTCTTTTTAAATATTCCAAAGAAAAACATAAATACCACAAGTACCATATCTGAATAATACAAAAAATCAGTAACTGCATAGTGAACAAAATAACTCATAGAAACATCATTATTTGAGTTATGTGGCATAATAGTCCAGAAAATACTTGGTGGTCCTTGGAAAAATCTTGCATATTTTAAATCCATATAACAAAATATTGTCGTTGCGACATAAATAACTATTAAGTATATATATCTAAATATATTTTTAAATACAAATCCAAAAGAGAACAAAACAATATAAGTCATTATCAAGATAATGATTCTAGGTCCCATTACACTTAAACCATAAGAAAATGAAAATTCAAAATGATATGGATTATCAAACATTCCTACAGAATAAACAGTTTTTATGATACATGCGAAAAACATTATCGCAATGAATATTAAACTATAATTCTTCTTGATTATCTCGTGAAAGTTCTTTAACACTTGTTTCACTTTGTTCATTAGAATCTATCTCCTTAACTTTCTTTTTCCCTTTAGCCATAACAATGATAGTTGTAAAGCCACTGACTAAAATAAGCACATAATAACTAATACCTCTAACTAGTATGGCCGCTGTATCTGCAATACCAGGTGCAGCACTCTTATATATATCATCATATAATTGTTTAATACTTGTTTCTGCTGCACCAATACCACCAGGGATTGGGAATGAATCAGATATAACCGCATAAACTGTTTGAGCAAAGATAATATACATAAAACCATGCTCAGATAGGCCGAAGCCCCTATATATAAAATAAGCTATAGAGAATGTAGCTATTCTTTTTAAAATACATAATAATAAAACTAAAAATGACATAAATAAATGATTTTTAACGTATCTGTTAGATGCTTTAAAATTCATTATTGTCTTATGTAGTTTTTTACATTTAGTATATGGATCATAAAGCATATGATGAGCGTGTAGCCAAAATATTATTCTTGCTCCCACCTTATAAGCAAAACCACCCATAAACATAAATATAATAGAAAATGACGCTAAAAACAAATTACTACATACGCCAAATATCAATAAACCAACCATCAACTTACTGTGACTTGCATTAGCAAAGAATTCATTCCAACAGAATATCGCTGCAAGTATTGCTAATATAATCAATGCCAGTTTATTTAAAAACGAATATAAAAGTACCATTGTCGTAGTCTTAGCTACAGGCAAATCACCTTTTGCTTTCATCTCATAAACCATCATAGGTTGTCCACCTACAGCAAATGGTGTAAGTTGAGAGAAAAATAAGTCTACACTACAATATCCAAATCCTGTAACTGGTGTAATATGACAATTTAATCCATTACCCATTATTACATAACATAGACCTTGAATAAATATCTGGGCAAAAACCATTATGATGGCAAATGTAAGATATCTTGTATCAAGAGATATCATCGCATCTTTTAAAGTAGAAAAATCTATATCTTTAAACAAATACCAAAATGAAAAAATGAATAATAAAGGAATAAATGCATATTTTAAAATTTTCTTAGTTTTTTTCTTTTTATCCATTTCATCACTTCCTCTCTAAACAATAAAATAACTCACGTGAAAAGTGAGTTATTTAGATACAAAATATAAAACTATTATAGTGATACATAAGGCTAAACCAATTAAAGCAAATGCAGGAATTAGTTTTTTTCCAGCCTTTGGTATTTTAATTTTTAATACATATAGTAATCCAATAATTGCAAGTGCTCCTAAATAAACAAATCTAAAATAATCATTGTCCAAAAAGAAACTAAAACAATATACAAATGGAATGATTAATGATGCCATCGTAATAGGTAAACCAGTATAATATTTTAATACTGTATCTTCTTCTTTGCTTCTTTTATTTTCTAAAGCATTAAAATATCCTAATCTAACAAGACCAAATAGGACGTAGCATAATAAGATTATTGCAAAGAAAACAAAATACCACTTATTCCATAAACCTTCAAGTAATCTAAAACCAATCGCAGCAGGTAATATACCAAAAGCAACTAAATCAGACAAAGAATCTATTTGGATACCAAAATCCTTTTCTAGTTCTGTTCTATCTTTTTTAGTTCTTGCAACCTTGCCATCAAACATGTCAAATAGACCACATGTAAGTAAGCACAATGCTGCATAATCTGTTGCGTGACTTGGATTATATACACAAAGGCCTATGCCTAAGCATGCAAGTAAAACACTTAAATATGTTAATAATACAGTGTAATTCCAATAACCTAACATAAGGACACCTCAAATCGTTTAAAATTATAACATTATAATATTATATATTCAAATAATTATTTTTTAATTTTCTTATCAAGCTCAAATGAATGCATCATTATAACTCTTTTGCAGCCTTGGCATTCAAGTTTAATGTCAGCACCAGTTCTAATTACTACCCATGTATTAGAACCACAAACATGATTTTTCTTTGTTGTTACTACTTGTCCTAAGGTATACATTATAACGGCCTCTCTTTTATTTTTGCAAATTGTCTTGGATATTTAAAATTACATTCTTTAATCTTTTCGATTACAATTATTTCTCTATATCCACTATCGTTTGGTAAATCTAAAGATATTACTTCTTTAACCTTACCACCTAATATTTCAATTGCCTTATAAGCTTCATCTAATTCTTCTTTTCCCTTATCGCCTTTCATTGCGATAAAGCAGCCACCAATCTTTGTTAAAGGAAGACATAATTCGCATAAGACATTAAGTCTTGCAACTGCTCTTGCACAAACTATATCAAATGATGATCTAGCTTCTTTAACATAATCCTCAGCTCTTTTATGTAATGCAGATACATTATTTAATCCTAAGGTATCCTTTAATTCATTTAAGAAATTTATTCTTTTGTTTAGTGCATCAATAATTGTAACACTAATATCATCTCTTACTATCGCAAGTGGAATAGATGGAAAACCAGCACCACTTCCCACATCACATAAAGTAATGTTAGTCTTAGATTCTAAAGCCTTTAAGATAGTTAATGAATCATAAAAATGTTTGATATAAACTTCATCTAAAGATGTTATAGATGTTAAATTCATATATGAATTAACTCTAATTAGATTCTCATAATATAATGAGAATTTATTCTCCATTTGAGGGGTTAAATCTATATTAAGTTTTGAAGTTTCATCTTTAAAATTCATTAAGCTTCTCTCCTTAATTTTTCAACATATACAACTAATACAGATATATCTGCAGGATTTACTCCTGAAATTCTTTGAGCCTGACCAATAGTCTTAGGCTTAATTTTCTTTAATTTTTCTCTAGCCTCTAATGCTATATTATCAACATCATCATAATTGATATTATCAGGAATTATCTTAGATTCTAATGCCTTCATCTTGTTGGCTTGTTCTAAGGCCTTTTTAATGTAGCCTTCATATTTTAATTCTATTTCTACTTGTTCTAAAATAACATCAGAGTCATCATAATCTATATCTAATTTAACATTAGCTTTTTCAATTAATGATTTTAATAATGTGACATTGACTTCTGGTCTTTTAATTAAAGATTCTAAAGATAAAGATTCTTTAACAGGAATAATTATATCCTTTAAAACTTCATTGATAATATTTAAATTGATTTTAATATCTTTAAACTGATTTTTGACATTTTCAATTGATTGAATCTTGCGGTTTAAATCATTGTATTGTTCATCTGAAACTGTGCCACAATCATGACCATATTTTCTAAGTCTTAAATCAGCATTATCGTGTCTTAATAATAATCTATATTCAGCACGTGATGTCAATAATCTATATGGTTCTTTAGTACCCTTAGTGACTAAGTCATCAATCATTACACCGATATATGCTTCATCTCTTGTTAAAACAAGTGGTTCTTTACCCTTTAATTTTAAACCTGCATTGATACCAGCAATAATACCTTGACCTGCAGCCTCTTCATAGCCTGAAGTACCATTTATTTGACCAGCAGTAAATAAATTATTAACAAGCTTTGTTTCAAGAGATGGCCAAAGCTCAAGTGGTGATATGGCATCATATTCGATTGCGTATGCATATCTTATAACTTCGCAGTCCTTAAGACCTGGAAGTAATCTAATCATCTTATCTTGAATTTCAACAGGCATTGATGTTGAAAATCCTTGAATATATTCTTGATCAATTTCTAAAGATTCTGGTTCAAAAAATATTTGATGTCTTTCCTTATCACTAAATTTAACAACCTTATCTTCAATTGATGGACAATATCTAGGACCTACACCTTCAACTACTCCACCATACATTGCAGATTCTTTTAAATTAGCTTTAATTAAATCGTGAATGTCTTTGTTAGTGTAAGTTAAATAACAAGGTGCTTTAGTATTTAATATTGAATCATAGCCCTTATCAAATGAGAATTTCCATGTTATTTCATCACCATGTTCTACACTTGTTTGGCTATAGTCTATAGATGATGCTTTAATTCTTGGAGGTGTACCTGTCTTAAGTCTTAAAACAGTAAAACCTTCTCTTCTTAAAGCTTGACTAATACCATATGAAGTAGCTTGTCCATCTGGACCTTCTTTACTAGTCCAGTGACCTCTTAAAATTCTAGATGATAAATAAGTACCAGTTGTTAAAATACAAGCTTTACATTCTACTTTTGTACCATCCTGTAAAACTACTCCCTTAATTGTTTTATCATCTACTATTAAATCTTCAACTATAGCTTCAACTAAAGTTAAATTCTTTACAGTCTTTAAATGCTTAAGCATTTCTTTACAATATAATAATTTATCTATTTGGAATCTCAAAGCCCAAACTGCAGGACCTTTTGATCTATTTAACATCTTTGTTTGAATTTGGCATAGATCGGCATTCTTACCCATATATCCGCCTAAGGCATCTATTTCACGGACAACAACACCCTTAGCTGGACCACCAATCGATGGGTTACATGGCATTGAGCCAACCATATTTAAATTTCCAGTTATCAAAGCTGTCTTAAAACCCATTTTAGCTGAGGCAATTGCCGCTTCACAGCCTGCATGTCCTCCACCAACTACTACGATATCATACATTCTATCTATACCTTCTTTACCTATGATATTCTATCACAAACTATTATTAAATAAAAGATATATTTTATACCACTTTTAACCTATAAAAACGCTATTATGGCCAAAATTAAACCATTTTGCTTAAGTGTGTTTGACTAAAAAATTTATCTTTGTTATAATTAAACAAATAAAACAATTTCTAAAATTATATATAATATATAAATTTCATTCAAAAGGAGGATTCGTTTATGAACAAATCTGAAATGCTAAACAAATTATTATATTTGCATAATAATTTATTATACATTGTAGATGTAGCTAATAAAAAAGTTATAGATATCCATAAGGGCAATGTTTTAATTTGCCATGAAGCCACTTTTGAAGAACTATGTGATATTTTTGCTAAATATTTTGATTTAATAGATTCATTTAAAAATAAATTGTTAAAATTTTTAAATAATTTAGAACCACAGGATGAACCATTTGAATTGACTATCAATTATACTAAAACTGATGGTAATCCTACCGCTATTACATACAAAGGATTAAAAATAGACGATACTCATATAATGTTGACATTATCAAGTGAATCAAATCCTTCCCAATCTAAGCTTGACGAATTAACTAAATGTAATACAAAAACTTTTCTTATGGAGAAGGTAGCAGACGCCATTAAAGACAATAAAGAATTTGCCCTAATGCTTGTAGATATTGATAATTTTAAAGATATCAATGAAGAATACGGTCATATGTTTGGTGATATGATTTTAATTGAAACAGCTGCATCACTTAGAAACTTCATCAAAAATAAAGGCTATATTGCAAGAATTGGTGGAGACGAATTCATGGTCTTCATATATATCGAAGATGATTATGATAAGATCCACGCTGCTTGTACAGAACTTAGAACGACTGTAGCTAAATTAAATGGTAGAAATATTAAAAATGCTAGTTTATCTGCAACAGTTGGTTGTACTTCTTTCCCTAAGGATGGAGACAATTTTGAAATATTATTTAAAAAAGCTGACTCAGCCTTACTTAGAGGCAAAAGAAAGGGTAGAAACTGTTTCATAATTTATACTCCTGAAAGATGTGGTGTAATCACATTAGATAGTACCTTAACTTCAAGTGAAAAGACAATGGATAGAACTGTTCAATCAGTTAATAATTACAATGTCATCTCAGGTATAATCGAATTATTAAATAGAAATTACAATGTTAAAACAAATATTTATGATAGTTTATCACTAATCGGTAATTATTTTGTGTTAGATAGAATATCACTTTGTGTACAAGATCCAGATACTGGTAAAATTGCTTACACACTTGCTTGGCATAATCCGCTTGTTGATTCTCCAAACATAACTTATAAACAAGGCAATATAGAATTATGGAAAAAAGTATATGATAAGACACATATGATTAAAATAAATCAAGTGTCTTCAAACAAAGAATTAGCTATATATGATATTTTATCTTCTCAAAGGACAAGTGCGATTGTAGCCTTTGAATTAGTTTATGAAGGAAAATATTATGGTCAAATAAGATTTGATATGTGTACTATAAATAGATTTTGGGTATCAACTGATGTAAGTGCGTTGATGTTATTATCTAAAACATTTGCCATAAAGCTTGCTAGTGAATACACAAATCAAAAACATTATAATGATTTATATATCGACAAATTAACAGGCTGTAAGAATTTAACAAGATGGTTAATTGATGTTAAAGAAAGCAGAAGGGATTATACTGGTCCTTATTCTATATTGACTTTAAAGATTGTTGACTTCTACTCTCTTAACAGCATATTTGGCTCAAATGAGTGTGATAGAATCATTAAACGCATAGCGACTTGGGGAAATTCAAATTGTAAAAACGGCATCTTCTGTCGTATAACAGATCAAATATTCGCACTATATACAAAAATAACAGATAAGGATATTTTACAACAAGAATTTAATTCATTATATGATTTCATTATTAATACAGGTCATTCTAAATTAAATGGTATTAGACTTAGAATAGGTGCTTATATAGCAGAAAACAACGAAAGCATTGAAGATGCTATGGATAAAGCTGCCCTAGCAAGAGACAATAAAGTTTTAGATGATGATATGGTTTATTATACAGATGAATTATATAAAGATACACTTGAACAAAAGATGTTAGAACTTCATATTGAAGAAGCTCTTAAAAACAATGAATTCTTATTATACATTCAACCCAAAATATCAGCTAAAACAAAAAAGATAGTTGCAGCTGAAGCCTTAACTAGATGGAATTATAAATTCACACAAATTATTCCTCCATTTAAATTCATACCTCTTTTTGAAAAGCTTGGTTATATTACTGAACTAGATTTTAAAGTATTCGAAAATGTGTGTAAATTCTTAAGAAATATAATGGATAAAGGCTTAGACCCTGTTCCTATTTCAGTAAATGTATCAAGATACACTAGAGATTACAACAATTATATAAAAACAATTAATTCTATCCGAAATAAATACAATATACCTGTTTCATTAATTGAACTTGAAATTACTGAAGGTATGTATACTGAAAATGTTGGTGACATTAAGCAATTCGTTGATTTGTTAAGAAAAGAAGGTTATACAATTTCAATTGATGACTTCGGTTCTGGATATTCTAATTTAAATAATATATCTAAATTAAAATTTGAAATCTTAAAACTAGATAAATCTTTATGCTCAATGGTATCTGAGGAAGGTATTATAATTTTAGATGCGATTATAAAAACAGCTAAAAAGACTGGACATATCATCGTATGTGAAGGTGTTGAAACCGAAAATGAATATATAGCATTAAGAGATTTAGGTGCTGATTTAATTCAAGGCTATTATTTTGATAGGCCACTTGAAAAAGATGATTTTGAAACTAAATATATTAACTAAAAGAGACTTTAGTCTCTTTTTCTTTTTGCAAAATAAAAAAGGAGTACAAACTCCTTTAATAATTATTTTAAAATATTTTGTTTGAATTCTTCTACTATGTGATCTACTGTAAATCCATAATAATCAAAGATGTATTTAATAGGCATAGATGCACCATAAGTATCGATGCCCTTAACGTAATCAGCATACTTAAACCAAGGCATAGTCGCACCCATTTCTACTGCCATTACTTTAGAATTCTTTGGTAATACTTTATTCTTATATTCATCAGATTGTTGATCAAATAAGAACATAGAAGGCATAGAAACTACATTTACACTAATTCCTTCTGCTTCTAATTTTTTAGCTGCTTCTAAACATAAATATAATTCACTACCACAAGATAATAATGTATATTTATCATCTTTAGCTTTCTTAACTACATAAGCACCATTTAATACACCATCACAATTAGTTTCAGCCATGTTTGGAATAGCTTGACGTGATGAAGTGATTACTGTTGGATATGAATTATTCTTAAATGCACAAAGCATAGCTTGAGACATTTCTTTTGAATCAGCTGGTCTAAATAAGTTGACATTTGGCATTGATCTAAACATAGTTAAATGTTCAACTGGTTGATGTGTAGGACCATCTTCACCAACACATACTGTGTCGTGTGAGAAAAAGAATATTGAAGGTAACTTCATAATAGCTGCTTGACGTACTGCAGGTTTTAAATAATCACTGAATACGAAGAACCCAGCACAGAAGCCTCTCATACCACCATGTAATGTAATACCATTTACTATGGCAGCCATCGCATGTTCTCTTACACCGAATTTAATATTTCTACCAACAGGATTTTCTACACTGAAAATACCATCAGCACCCTTAACCATTGTTGAAGCAGTTAAATCTGCAGATCCACCAATAATATTAGGCATCTTAACTGAAATCCAGTCTAAAATCTTACCCATTTCTTTTCTTGTTGATTCTTGTGAACCATCTTCCCAAGTTGGAATATCATTTGAATTAGATAAATCATATTTACCTTCAATGAAGTTCATAAGCATATCATATTCATCTTTATAAGATTTTTTATACTCATTTAATAATTTATTCCAATCAGCACATGCTTTAGAACCTCTATTAATTACATTTTCTTTGTAGAAGTTTTTTACTTCTTCATTAAATGTAAATTCAGGCTCATTATAACCTAAGTTATTTCTTAATTTCTTAACATCTTCAGCACTCATTGGCTTACCATGAATTGATGATTCACCACAGTTTGGAGCACCGAAACCAATAACTGTCTTAATTTCAATAATTGTTGGCTTATCTGATTTTTTGGCTGTTTCAATTGCTTTAGCGATAGCATTACAATCATTACCTTCACAAACCTTTAGATAATTCCAGTTCATTGCCTTAAATTTACCTTCAGTTGATTCAGTATTTGCAAGATTAACTTCGCCATCTAATTGAATATCATTTGAATCATATAAAACAATTAATTTATTTAAACCTAAATGCCCAGCAAGTGATATTGCTTCTTGAGCTATACCTTCTTGTAAGTCACCATCACCACATAATACGAATGTGTTGTGATTTATAACATCAAAATTAGGCTTATTAAATTTAGCTCCCATATATTTTTCAGCAATCGCCATACCGCAAGCACTTGCGATACCTTGTCCTAGTGGACCTGTTGTAATTTCAACGCCTGGAACATGACCATATTCAGGATGTCCTGGAGTCATACTTCCCTTTTGACGTAAATTTTTTAAATCATCCATTGTTAAGCCATAGCCACTTAAATGTAAAATCATATACAATAATGTAGAACCATGACCAGCAGATAATACAAATCTATCTCTATTGAACCACTTTTCATCATTTGGGTTAATATTAACAAATCTTGTAAATAATGTATGTGCAATAGGTGCAGCACCAAGTACAATACCAGGGTGACCACTATTTGCTTTAGTAATCATCTCAGCACCAACAACTCTTAAAGAATTAACACAATTTGTATCAATGTTATTCATTTTCAAAATATCTCCTAATTTTTTTATAGTAATTTGTTTTTTTTAATTACTCTTCTATTTTGTCGGAAGAAGCATTTGTTTCTTCTTTTGCTTTTTCAATGTTTTCGTCTTGTTGAGTTTCTTCAGCCTTTACTTCCTCAGCTTTAGTTTCTTCTTTTACTTCTTCAGCTTTAGTTTCTTCTTTTGCTTCGTCAGTATTTTCTTCAGCTTTAGTTTCTTCGGCTGTTTCTTTTGTTTGTTCATTAGATGCTACATTTTCATCTTCTTCAGTGAATTCATAAGGATCTTTATCTCCCTTATCCTTATATAAATCATCAAAGTATTTGTCCATATAATTCTTTTGTTTTTCAACAAGTTTATTGAACTTATCTTCACCTAAGATATCATATATTTGTTTTCTACTCTTAGTATGTTCATCATTTTGTTTTTTCTTTAAAACTCTATTTAATGCAAACATACCAATAAACATAACGATCAATACAGCAATTATAATATATGATCCGAATTTTCCTAAATATGAACCAAATGCAATTGAAATAATACATAAAATAACTGCAATAATCATAATTGGATAGATGCAAAATCTTGAGAATCTTTTGTATAAGTTGTCACAAACATCCCAATATTCAATCCAAATCTTGTTAATGTCTTTTCTGTAAAGATCTTTAACTTCTTCATAATAACCATCTTCAATTATTAATCTATAATTGACACCATCAACACTTGACCAAGTTGCGAATTGTCCCTTTTGCATAACAAATTCATCCTTGACACCATCGATTTGTGACATCATATAGATTTCAATCTTACGACCATCAAATTCTTGTACTTCATATGCTTCAATTTCATTACAAGCATCCCATAATCTTGGATTAATTTTCATCATTCATACCTCACTTTATCGAAATACTACGTTATTATATCATAATAAAAATAAAATTAAAAGGTAGAAAGAAATTTTTCCAGATATTTAAATAACCATTTTTGTAGAATATAAAATAATGTCATTAAAAGATAAAAAATGATACCCAAATGAGTATCATTTAATAGTATATTTATACCAAGAAATTATATATATCCTTAATGAAATTCTCTTGATATAAAAATTTCATTAGCCTAAACTTATTCGTATTTAACTGCAAGTCTTTTGCAATAAAATCATAGGCTTTACCCTTTATCCAATCATGGTCAATTCCAAATTTTAAAACAAATATAAATAATGAAATTATCGCAATGTATATCGCAAAATATAGCAATATACCTAAGATTCCATCAATTATTCTTACTGCTTGATTTTCTCTTAATTTCTTTATTACTATTATTATTACTAGTAATGCCAAAAATAATAAAACTAATATAATAAAAAATGCGATTAATTTTGTAATAGATAATGCTATATAATCAGCTGTTTCATCACATATTTTTGTCATGTCATTAACACCGACATTATGAGATATATATTTAGCTAAAAACTTAGGACACCCAAGTGCTCTTTTGACTACTGTATAGGTCTTATCTCCTTCACTTGCCTCGGCCAATGATTTTTCCATTTTGCCATAATAATTATCATAAATGCCAGGATAAATTAACTCTATTTTTTTCATCGTCAAAGCTAAATGTCCCGATAACATTAACGATATAGCTACTATTAAAAATGAGGCAATCATTCTGACCATTTTAGTCATAAAGCCCTTCTTATATCCAAAAACTATAACTACAATACCTATAAGGATAAATATTATATCTAACAAACCAACTACTTTAAAATCCACAAATTTATCCTCCTCTAGTATTATAGTATAATTTACATCAAATTATCTACTATTATTATATCATTAAAACTTATATTTTCTTATATATTATTAAAAAATAATTCGATTTTATACAATTTAATTTTAAAAAACTATTGACACTAAAAAAATTAAGTGATATATTTAAATTGTAATCGGTTGTATACAATCGAATTAACATAAACGGAGGACAAAAACATGACATTATATGAATTAGAAGCTGTAAGAAATAATGGTGAAACTGAATCACTTAAAAAATATGAAGGTAAAGTAGTTTTAGTAATTAATTCTGCTACTGGCTGTGGATTTACACCACAATATGAAGAACTTGAAAAATTATATGAAAAATATAATGATAAGGGTTTTGAAATTTTAGATTTCCCTTGTAACCAATTTGCTAATCAAGCAAAAGGTACTGATGCAGAAATTGCTCAATTCTGTACATTAAAATACAATACTAAATTCCCACTATTTAAAAAGATTGAAGTAAATGGTGAAAATACACATCCTGTATTTAAGTTCTTAAAGGATTCTCAACCTTATAAATTTAGTGGCAAAGGTAAAACTAAGATGGCTTTCATTTCTAAATTATCAAAGACATCTAAATCAACATCAGATATCAGATGGAATTTCACAAAGTTCTTAATTGACAAAAATGGTAACGCAATTGATAGATTTGAACCAGTAGAAAGTATTGAATCAATCGAAAAAAGAATTGAAGAGTTACTATAGTTGTATTAAAATAAAGTTTGTGAGGTGGTTTTACTATGGGTAAATATGACACATTAAAATTAGAAAATCAATTATGCTTTCCTTTATATGCTTGTTCAAAAGAAATTATAAGGCTATACAAGCCTTTCTTAGACAAATTAGATTTGACATATACACAATATATTACAATGCTAATTCTATGGGAAAACGAAAAAATGACATCTCACGATTTAGGTGAATGCCTATATTTAGATTCAGGGACTTTAACACCTCTTCTAAAAAAATTAGAAGCTAAGGAATATATCACACGTACAAGATCTAAAAATGATGAAAGAAATTTAGATATTGAATTGACTGATAAGGGACGCATGCTTAAAGATGAAGCTTTATCTGTACCTGCTTGTATGGGCCAATGTATTCCACTTGAAAAGAATGAGGCATTAACTCTATATACTACTTTATGTGAATTATTAAAGAAATTAAAAGCTAAAAATAACATGTAAATTATTCAATTATAAAGCTATATGGTAGCAACAAAGCTATCTATAGCTTTTTTTGTTTGTTTTAATATAAATTTTAATCAAAATGTTGTATAATTTTTATGAGGTGTTTTTTATGAGTTTAATTGAAGATTTTAGAACTATTATGCTTGAAAACAAAATAGATTTCTACATCGTTCCAACTTCAGATTATCACAACAGTGAATATATTAGTCCATACTTTAAATGTAGACAGTATTTATCTAATTTCACTGGCAGTGCTGGTACTTTATTAATTACTAAGACTACTGCTTATTTATGGGTTGATGGTAGATATTTTTTACAAGCTGATAATCAAGTTGATTCAAAAGAAATTAATGTTATAAAAATGGGCACACCAAATTCTATGACAATTTTTGAATTATTAAAATCAAAGCTTGAAAAGAATGATTGTATAGGATTTGACGGAAAATTATTTTCATGTTCATTTGTAAACGAATTAAAGAAACAATTTGATTTTGAATTAAATTTAAACACTAAAATAGATTTATTTGATGGTTTTTGGATTGACAGACCTAAATTACCATTCTCTTCTATTTATCAATTAGACATGATATATTGTGGTGAAGAATACAAAGATAAATTAGCTAAAGTTTTAGCTAAGATGAATGAATATAATTGTGATATGCATATCATTTCATCACTTACAGATCAAGCCTGGTTATATAATTTACGAGGAAATGATATAGAAAGAACACCAGTATTTTTAGCATATACAGTAATTGATAATAAAGATACAAGATTATTTGTTGATACTAAAAAAATAAATCCAGATGTAAAAGAATATTTAAAAGCCAATAAAATAATTGTTAAAACATACAATGATTTTTATAAATATATCAGTGGTATTAGTAATAAACATATTTTAATTGATTCTAAAAAAATCAATTATGAAATATATAATTCTATTAAATTTAACAACAATATAGTTGATAAAGAAAATCCAACTATATTACTTAAAGCAATTAAAAATAAAACTGAAATTGAAAATATTATTGAGGCACAAGTTAAAGACGCTTCTTCAATAATAAAATTTATCTATCAAGTTAAGACAGCTAAAGATGCTGAATATACTGAATTAACATTATGTAAATTACTAGAATCTTTAAGAGAAAAACATGAAGGCTTTGTAGATTTATCTTTTGATACAATATGTGCATTTAATGAACATGGAGCCATAGTCCATTATGAGGCAACTGAACAAACTAATATACCAGTAACAGGAAATGGCCTACTTTTAGTAGATACTGGTGGCCATTACCTTGAAGGTACAACCGATATCACAAGAACAATCGGTATAGGCAAGATAACTGATGAAATGAAGGTTGCCTACACTACTGTCTTAAAGGCCCATATTGCCTTAGCTACTGCAGTTTTTTTAAAGGGTACTCCGGCAAACGTATTAGACATGTTACCAAGACAACAATTATGGAAAAGCAAATTAGATTATCGTCATGGTACAGGACATGGAGTAGGATATTTATTATCAGTTCACGAAGAACCAAATAGATTCAGCTATAAATATCCATCAATTCCAATTGAACCTGGTATGATTACAACTAATGAACCAGGCGTATATGTAGAAAACAAATTTGGTGTAAGACTTGAAAATGAATTATTATGTATAAATGATATATCAAATGAATATGGTGATTTTTTGAAATTCCAAACTATATCATATGTGCCATTTGATCAAGATTGTATAAAGCCATCACTTCTAACAAAACCTGAAAAAGATTGGATAAATGATTACCATGAAACATTATATAAAAAGGTATCAAGAAGCTTAACAAAGCCAGAACGTGACTGGTTAAAGCTTATTTGTAAGCCTCTATAAAAAAATTAGTTCTTCTTTCGAAGAACTTTTTTTGTCTATAAATAAAAAAAGCGCCTTAATCACATCACCGCTTGTTTAAGGCTGCTACCTTCCGATCCTGACCTGGTTCGCTGCGCTTAATTGATTAAGGACAAAAATATTCTA
The DNA here is from genome assembly GCA_024695025.1 of Acholeplasmatales bacterium. Taxonomy (GTDB): domain Bacteria; phylum Bacillota_I; class Bacilli_A; order Acholeplasmatales; family Anaeroplasmataceae; genus Anaeroplasma. The sequence continues at coordinate 5,011 of JAILIY010000117.1, read as the reverse complement.
TCATACTATATTTTTTATTTCAATAAAAACTATTTATTTTTATTATTTCGAAGTTCTTTAAAAAATGATTGTATTAAAGCTTTACATTCATCTTCAAGTACATTACCTTCTACTTCAACTTCATGATTAAATTTGACATCAAATATATTCATAAGACTCTTATGCATACCAAATCTTGGATCAAGTGTTCCATAGACAACTCTTTTAATTCTAGATTGAATAATTGCCCCACTACACATAATACAAGGTTCTAGAGTAACATATAATGTACAATCCTCTAAACGCCAAGAATTAAGCTTTTTTGAAGCTTTTTTTATGGCGACTATCTCAGCGTGAGCTAGTGATGATTGTAACAATTCTCTTTTGTTATAACCACTTGATATTACTTTACCATCTTTTACAATTACACAACCTACAGGTACTTCACCTAAATTATAAGCGCGCTTTGCATAAGTTAGAGCGCGCTTCATAAATTTTATATCTTCTTTAGTCATAAATAACTTTGTGACAATCTCTACATCTAGCTTCGTATTTATCGTCTGTACCAACTAGAATTTGAGGATCATAGTAATGAGCAGGTTCACCATCAATAATTCTTTGTGTACATGTAGCTTCACAACCACAAACTTGACATACAGCAGTCAATTTAGTTACCTTATCAGCTATAGCTAATATATCACCCATAGGTCCAAATGGATCGCATTTAAAATCCTTATCAAGACCTGAAATAATAATTCTTAAGCCAGAATTAGCGTAATCTTGTAAATATTTAACTAAAGATTTGTCAAAAAATTGAGCTTCGTCAATAACGATAGCTTGATGACAATCTTTAATATGGCGCTTAATATCACTACCATGAGAAATATTAATAGCTTCTATTGTCTTTTGATTATGTGATACTAATTGATTAATTGAATATCTTGTATCAATTTTTGGCTTAAAAATAATATATTTTTTCTTAGCCAAATCCATTCTTTCTATTATCTTTAATAAAGTCTCAGTCTTACCTGAAAACATTGGTCCACAAATTACTTCAATCCAACCTTTTTTGCCTTCTACGTAATTCATATTAAATCGCCTCTCTATTATTTTATTTCAATATTTATTATAACATAATAAATTTATTTAAAAAGTCTTGACAATAAAAAAATAAAAAGAGTTCATAAAATGAACTCTTAATTAACTATAAATTACTTCTTGTTTACGCTGTAACGTCTATTGAACTTTTCAACTGCACCATCAGCTTGAGTAAACACTTGCTTACCAGTGAAGAATGGGTGACAATTTGAACAAGTATCAACACGAATCTCATCTAGTACTGAACCAGATTCGAATACGTTACCGCATGTAGTACATGTAACTTTTACAGTTTTATAATTTGGATGAATACCATTTTTCATAACTACATACACTCCTTCCGCCATGACTTTTCGTCATAGAAAGTTTTACTAGATTAGTATATCAAATATAAAATAAATATTCAACAACTTTTTTTAATTTTTTTATAATGCTTTAAATTTAGGAGCAGAAACAACTAAATCGCTTGATTGTTTTACTTCTAAAACAACGTAAGCATTGTTTCTTTCAGCTAAATCCTTAAATTTTTTAACATCTAAAATACCATCGCCTAAAGCAAGATGACATTTCTTTCTATCTTTTGCATCATGAACATGGAATTCATTAAATGGTAAATCAATTTCCTTTAATACATCCCATACGATATCATAACTTAAATGATCATGTCCTATATCATAACAGAATTTAAATCCTTCTTTATATAAGTCATGATAAACTCTTTTTGTGAATGCAGGAATATTATCTGTATTTTCAATAACCATGTTAATACCATGCTCATTACAAATTTTTTCTGCAACCTTAAAGTTTTTAATTAATCTTTTAATATATACATCATATTCTTTTTCATAAATATAATTCTTTACACCAGAAATAGTAACAACTGGTCCTGGAATAAGATGCATATTCATTTGCTTAATGTAACCTTCCCCAAGGCTAGCATAACGCTTTAATAATTCAGTATATGCAGCAACTACTTCATCATAAATACCGAAGTCGGCTTCATCATAAAAATGAAGTGTAGCTTCAAGATCATATTTTTTTAATAAGTCGGCAACTGTCTTAGCTTCCATTTCAGCTCTACAGTAACCAAAGTTTAAGTTTAATTCAATGAAATCTAACCCTAATTCCTTTGCAAGTTTAAGATTGTCCTCTATACAATCATATTCATATAATTGAGGCATTCCGATTTTCATATTATAATACTCTTACCCTTAATACTCCATCCATCTTTTCGATATCTTTAATATCAAATTTACCATTAACATCAATTAATGAATAAGCATAATCGCCCTTTGACTTACTAATGAAGTTTTCGATGTTTGCACCATCAGTTGTAATAACATTAGTGAACTTTGAAATAATACCAGAAATGTTCTTATGGCAGATTGCAACTCTAGATTCAGTTGGCTTAACACCACCATTTAAATCAGGATAGTTAACTGAGTGAGTAATATTACCATTTTCGATGAAATCCTTTAATTCATTGATAGCCATTACAGCACAGTTATCTTCTGCTTCTTCAGTTGAAGCACCTAAGTGAGGAAGAATAATTGTGTTAGGTAATGTAACAACATTTGCGTTAGCGAAATCTGTTACATACTTAGTAATCTTACCAGCTTCTAATGCAGCCTTTAAATCAGCTTCATTAACTAATGTATCTCTTGAGAAGTTAACTAAGATAGCATTCTTAGTTAATGAATCAAATACTTCCTTATTAATCATCTTCTTAGTTGAATCTAATGCAGGTACATGGATTGTAATATAATCTGCATCCTTAACAACGTCTGCTAACTTTTCATAATATTTAACATTCTTATCTAATTGCATAGCGTTGTTGATTGATAAATATGGGTCATAACCTACAACCTTCATACCTAAAGCAACACAAGCATTAGCAACCTTAACACCGATAACACCTAAACCAACTACAGCTAAAGTCTTACCCTTGATTTCACAACCTGCGAATTTAGATTTAGCCTTTTCAGCAGTCTTAGCGATATTTTCATCACTTGCGTTTTCACAAACCCACTTGTTACCACCGATGATGTCACGGCTAGCAAGTAATAATGCACATAATACTAATTCCTTTACAGCATTAGCATTAGCACCTGGAGTGTTGAATACTACAACACCATTGTCTGCATATTTTTGAAGTGGAATATTATTAACACCAGCACCAGCACGTGCTACAGCTAATACGTTTTTATCTAAATCCATTTCTAACATATTTGCAGAACGAACTAAGATACTATCGCAGTCTTTAATGTCTGCAACAACAGTATCAGGCTTCTTTAAACCATCTAAAGCAACCTTAGAAATATTATTTAAACAATAAGCTTTCATTATTGTAAATTCTCCTTTTCAAACTTCTTCATGAATTCTACTAAAGCGATAACGCCTTCTTTTGGCATAGCATTGTAGATAGATGCACGCATACCACCAACAGTTCTGTGACCCTTTAAGTTTTCTAAACCAGCCTTCTTAGATTCACTAACGAACTTAGCTTCAAGTTCAGCCTTCTTTTCAGGATCAGTTACTACAGCTGGATTAACGATGAATGGAACATTCATTAATGAACGTGAATTCTTTTCAACTGTACCAACGAATAATTTAGAATTATCTAAATAATCATAAAGGATAGCAGCCTTTTCTTCATTTCTCTTCTTCATAGCTTCTAAGCCGCCATTTTTAAGAAGATACTTGAATACTAAACCACAGATGTAAATACACCAGCAGTTAGGAGTATTATATAAAGATTCAGCATCAGCATGAGTCTTATACTTTAACATAGTTGGAGTACAAGCTAAAACGTCTTCTCTGATTAAGTCTTCTCTAACGATAGCAACTACCATACCAGCTGGACCAACGTTCTTTTGAACACCAGCAAAAATTAGACCATATTTTGTAACATCAACTGGTTCACTTAAAAAACAAGATGATTGGTCAGCAACTAAGATTTTACCCTTTGTGTTAGGTAATTTGTGATACTTAGTACCATAAATTGTATTATTTTCACAGATATATACGTAATCAGCATCATCTCTGATTGGTAAATCTGAACAATCAGGAATATAAGAGAATGTCTTGTCAGCACTAGATGCAACGGCAACACAGTCACCATAAATCTTACCTTCAGATAAAGCCTTCTTAGCCCATTGACCAGTAACGATATAATCTGCCTTCATATTCTTCATTAGGTTCATTGGCACCATAGCGAATTGTTGTGATGCACCACCTTGTAAGAATAATACTTTGTAGTTATCAGGAATATTCATTAACTTTCTTAAGTCAGCTTCTGCTTCCTTAATAATATTATCGAACATCTTTGATCTGTGGCTCATTTCCATTACGGACATACCACAGCCCTTGTAATCTAACATATCTGCTGCTGCTTCTTTTAATACATCTTCAGGTAAAACAGCTGGACCTGCTGAGAAATTATAAACTCTACTCATTTTCTTATCTCCTTTTCTTTCTCATTAAAAAAATCCCTTTAATGCTATTGTGCAAAAAAGGGACGAATTATCAAAATCCGCGGTACCACCCTAATTAGGTAACCTCACTCGAAGATTTTATAACGGTAATCAACCGGAATTCATTACAATTCTCCAAAGAGGTAGATTCAAAGGTCTTGAATATAAGCTTTCACCAACCGCTTATTCTCTAAAAGACAAGGTTCCTTCTATTGTCTCTTTCTCGGATATTTCAAATATGTTTATATTATACAATTTTATTTTGTACTTATCAATAGAATTTTTAATTTTTTTATTATATAAAACTATTTCAATTTTTTGATGTTAACTATCTTATTATTTTCATCTAAAATGATTCTTTTTACACTATATTTATCTAATTCATCAAATGCTTCATCATATCTATGATCAATTTTTTCTAATTTGATTTCTTTATATAATTCTTCATCAAATCTTGAAGG
>JAILIY010000110.1 GCA_024695025.1 Acholeplasmatales bacterium | reverse complement strand
ACAACCAATTGATTTAGGTCTGGCTATGGCAGCGTTAATGATAATTAAAGCACATGTAACCATGTTTAATGTTTCATAATAATATCTACTCATTACTTCAAGTTTAATTAAATTCTTATAATGAGTTTCAATTATCTTTTTGGCAAGTTCAAGACCATCTTTAGTTCTAACTATTGAAACATATTTATCCATTACTTCTCTAATTTCAGTTCTTATAGATTTGAAATTATATTTTTTAAATTCTAAATTAACATCAGGATAATATTCTTCTATAGCTTCATTTTCTATATTATTATTGATATCCAAAGATACTCTATAACCATATACTAAACATTCTAAAAGTGAATTTGAGGCAAGTCTGTTGGCACCGTGTACACCAGTTGATGCACATTCACCTACTGCGTATACATTATTTAAATTTGTATGACCATATAAATCTGTTTTAATACCACCACATAAGAAATGCTCAATTGGGGCAACTGGAATTAAATCCTTTGACATATCAACACCAATTGATAAACATTTTTCATAAATAGTTGGGAATCTTTTCATCAAAAATTCTTTTGATTTAGATGTGATATCTAAATATACATGGTCACTCCATGTATCAAACATTTCTCTGTAGATAGCTTGACTTACTACATCACGCGGAGCAAGTTCCATTCTTTCTTTATCATATTTAGACATGAAACGTTCGCCTTCAATGTTTTTAAGGATCGCACCCTCACCACGAACTGCCTCACTGATTAAAAATCTTTGACCTTGTTTTTCTTCTTCATATAAGCCTGTTGGATGGAATTGAACAAATTCCATATTTTTAATTGTTATACCTGCACGATAAGCTAAAGCTATACCATCACCAACTGCGAATTTTTCGTTTGTGGAATTTTTATAAATACCACCCACTCCACCAGTTGCGATAACGATTTTCTTTGCGAAAAAATAAACAGGTTCATTTAATTGATTGATTGCGATTAAACCGATTGCTTTACTTTTTTTCTTGATGATTTCAAAGGCCATTTCATCTTCATAAACTGTAATGTTTTTAGCATTTGCTAAAGTATTTCTTAAATCAGCCATAACTTTACTTCCTGTGGCATCACCACCGGCATGTAATATTCTTCTTGATCTGTGTCCTCCCTCTAGTGTCTTAACTAAATCACCATCTTTATCTTTATCAAAATTAACACCTAAATTAATTAAGTTTTTGATATTAAAGCCTGCTTCATTAACCAGTACGCGTGTTGCGTCCTTATCATTTAAATAAGAACCTGCACGAAGTGTATCTTGATAATGTTCTTCTATTTTATTTTCATCAAATTCAACTTCAGCTGCTATACCACCTTGTGCTAAATTAGATGAACCTCTTTCAATCTTATCCTTTACTAGTATCGCAATATTTAATTTTTTGTCTAAATTTAATGCAGTATATATACCGGCAAGGCCTGCGCCTAATATTACTACATCATATTCATAAGTCTTTTTCATGATATCACCTTATAATCTTATGATTATATCTTTCTTTATTTTTCATTTGATAAATCAAATAAACTAAAATTTACTTTTTTATTTTTAATTTCCATAAAAGTAGCTTTCTTATCCATTTTTTGGACAAGTCTACTCTCTTTATATTTAGGTATTTTAAATAATGTTAAAGGAAACATATGTGTCTTTATTATGTTTTCTTCAATTTTATTTACATCAAAATATTTGATGGCATTTTCATATGCGGCCTTAGGATGGAAAAATCCATGAGGTCTTTTATGATTTTTATCATGCCAATCATATAAATAAAAATCATGAAGTAAAGCTCCTCTTACGATAGATTTTATATCATAGTTTTTATTTTTCTTTTTTATCGCATAAGAATATGCAAGGTATGCAACATTTATTGAATGATTTAATAATGTTGTTTTACCGTGAGATATATATTTTTTTAATTCTTTATATTTTTCATTTTTAATAAATTCTTCTAAATAATCTTTAAATTCCATATTATTTACTTAATTTAAGCATCATATCAACACATTTTAAGGCATTGTTTCTGACATTTTCGTCAATGATGATTTCATTTTTTTCATCTTTAAGACAATTATATAAATCTTCAAGCTTAGTCAATTTCATTTCAAAACATCTAAGTGAATCACTTAATATATAAAAATTCTTATTAGGATTTCTCTTTTTCATTTCGTGAATTACACCAACTTCAGTACCGATAATAAATTCATCTTTATCTGAATTTGTTACATATTCAATTAATTGTTTTGTTGAGCCGACATAGGCTGCCTCATTTAATACATCTAAATTACATTCAGGGTGTGCTATAAATAAAGCATTTGGATGTAAATCCTTAGCTTTTTTTACATCACTTACTTTTAAATTGTTGTGTATTCCACAAAAGCCGTGCCATAAATCTAATTTAACATCACTATTTTTCATTGCGTAATATCCTAAATTTTTATCAGGACCATATAAAATCTTTTTTCCTAATTTAGAATAATGATCAATAATTGATAATGCGTTAGATGAAGTTACGCAACAATCTGCATATTGTTTACAAGCCGCAGTTGAATTGACATACATCAAAATAATAGTGTCTGGGTTTTCTTCTCTATATTTTTTAATATCTTTTTCATTCATCATATTAGCCATTACACAGCCAGCTTCCATAACAGGAAGTAACACCTTTTTATTAGGTGATAATATCTTAGCTGTCTCAGCCATAAAATGAACACCACAAAATACAATTATATCTGCGTCAGTCTTAGCTGCCTTTTGGGCAAGGGCTAGTGAATCGCCAACATAATCTGCGATATCTTGAATATCACCATCTTGGTAATAATGGGCAAGTATTACTGCGTTTTTTTCTTTTTTCCATTTATTTATATCTTTATACATTTCTTCTTTTGTCATATAAATTACCCCTTATATTTATATAGTGCTGCAGGTCTATGACCTCCATCACTTTTAACTTCATCTAGTTTTATTAATTTGTCTTTCATATCTCGTCTAAAGACTGGATCTAATAATTTTTTATCTAATATTGCTTCATATACTAATTGTAATTCTTTTAGTGTGAATTTATTAGGCATCATATGGAATACTATATCAGTATAATTTATTTTACTTCTTAATCTCATTATTGAAGTTGTGATTATTAATAAATGATCAAATGCTAAATCATCATTTTTTTGTATCTTATATGATACGATACCAAATTCATCATATTCTTTTTTGACAATTGATTCAAATTCATAATCATATGCTTTAAAATTGATGATTATTTCATCATTTGTTTCTTTATAAGCTATATTGAAAAATCTTGCATTATCTCTTATGTTTGATTCTATCTTATTTATATCAATTAACCCCATATAGCTACAAGATAAAACTCTTCCTCTTATGTCTCTATCTATATCATCAAATGTATATAATTGTTCAAGATATATACTTTCAAGACCTGCTTCTTGAGATAATACTCTTTTTGTACAGTCTGAAAGTGTCTCATCTAAAGATAAGAATCCACCAGGCAAACACCACATATCCTTAAATGGTGGTCTGTTTCTTTTAACTAAAAGTACGCTGAAGGCTTTTTTATCATTTTCTCTATAATTTTTCTTTTTAATATCAGATACACCAAAAAGTGTAATATCAGTTGTAAGTGATAATTTAAGATATGAATCACTATTATAATTTTTTAAAAATTCTTCATCATTTTTATATGTAGATTCACTTTTTTCTACATAGTCTTTTTTATAAAAGCCATTTTTAACTATATAATCATAAACATTCTTATCTAAATATTTTAAGGCTTCTATATCTTTATTTTCATAAAATAAATCTCTTATTTTAGATGATGATGTAGAATCTAAATCTAAATTAATTAAATCTAAATTACCTTTATATTTAGAAAATCTTTCTATTTGTTTTGAAACGTCGATGCCTTCTCTTTTAACAACTAAAAGATTATATGTATCTAATATATATTCATATCTTTTCCAGGTATCAAAATGAAGTAAATTATCACTACCTAAAATAAAATATATATCGTCACCCTTATAGATACTTGCCACATAATCAAGACTTCTAAATGTGTATATTAAATTATTTTTAAATTCGTAATCAGAAACGATAACTCTATTGTCATCATCAAACATTATCTCAAGCATTTTCTTTCTTATTTCACCCTTTAATAGGTTAGATTTATTATAAAAATCTCCTGTGGGTAAAATAATAATTCTATCAAAAATGTTTTTATTTAAAAGTTCATCTACTAATCTTTTATGCATCAAATGACAAGGGTTAAAGCATCCGCCATAGACACCTATTCTCATAAATCCTCTAATTCCTTAAGATACATTTTATAGCTTACGTCAGAGGCAAGTCTTAAATCACCTCTTGGCGATACAGCAATTGAACCTACCTTGATTCCATCAGGTACACAATTTCTTTTAAATTGTTGAGTAAAAAATCTTTTTACAAATATAGTTAAGCAAGCTTTGATTTCTTCATTCTTATATTCATCAAATGTAAGGCATGCAAGATAATATATTTTTTTAAGACTAGCATTATATCTTAAGAAATGATATAAGAAAAAGTCATGTAAAATATATGGTCCTACACTCTTTTCTGTATTTTGAATATTACCATTTTCGTCAATTGGTAACAGTTCAGGTGAGATTGGAGTTTCTAATATATCTGTTAGGGTATCTTTAATAATACCTTCTTCTGCATCTCTAATATGACCAATTAGTGTAGTAACTAATGTCTTAGGTATAGATGAATTGACACCATAATTTGACATATGGTCTCCATTATATGTTGCCCAACCAAGTGCAAGTTCACTTAAATCGCCAGTACCGATGACGATACCACCTTCTTGGTTTGCAATATCAAATAATATTTGAGTTCTTTCACGTGCTTGAGTATTTTCATATGTGATATCAAATTTATTTTTATCGTGGCCTATATTTTCAAAATGTAATAAGGCAGCGTCTTTAATTGATATTTCACGGAAAGTCGCACCTGATTCAACAATTAAATTTTTTGAATTAGTATAAGTTCTATCACTTGTACCAAAGCCTGGCATAGTTATAGCAATTACATTCTTTAAATCCATATCTAAAGCTTTAAATGCACGAATGCATACCAAAAATGCTAGTGTTGAATCACTTCCACCTGATATGCCTATTACAGCCTTAGGCTTATTTAGTTGTAATAATCTTCTTGCAAGGGCATATGTTTGAATATTTAATATTTCTTCTAAAGCATTCTTATCGTGTGATAAGAAAGGCTTTTTAGAATATTTTTTAGTTAATGTATTATGTCTTATAGATAAATCAAATGTTGATACCTTATAATCAAAATTAAATGATAATTCTTCATAAGTTCTTGTCTTGATTCTATCGTTGTTGATTCTAAAAATATCTACATCTTGGAAAATTATATTACTCTTAAGTGAGAATCTTTCATTTTCAATTGTATCTCCAGATGGTTCTGCAATAATTGAATGACCAGAAAATAATATATCACTTGATGATTCATAAATGCCACTTGAGGCATATACATAAGCACTTAAAGTCTTAGCTGATTGAACTTTAACTAAATTTCTTCTGTAATTAACTTTACCAACTGTCTCATTTGAAGCACTTAAATTAAATACTAAATTAGCTCCCTTTACAGTTGTGAAATTAGATGGGCTATTAGCCATCCATAAATCTTCACATAAATCAATTGAAAATGTTAGTGGGAAATTTGTACATTTATAAAGTAACATATTTGAAATAGTTACTTCTTCACCTAAAAGATTGATTTTATCAGTATGTAATTTTGTGGCACTACAAAACCATCTTGATTCATAAAATTCTGAATAATTTGGGACAAATGTCTTAGGAGTAATACCTAATATCTTACCGCTTTTAAATACTACAGCACAATTATATAATGCATTTTCTACTCTTATTGGGGCACCAACAATAAAAATAATATCTTTAGTGATACTATAATTTTTAAGTTCCTTTAAGCCTTTTATTACATTATTGTATAAATCTTCATTTAATAATTGATCTTGAGCTGTATATCCACAGATAGAAAGTTCAGGGAATGTGACAATTTCAATTCCTAATTCAATAGATTTATCTACTAATTCTTTGATTGTCTCTACATTCTTTTCTACATTTAATAATTCTAATTTATTAACTATAGCGCCTACTCTTAAAAAACCATATTCTTTTAACATATAAATATCCTCACTTATATTTTTTCTTAATTCTATAACTTTATATATATAAAGTCAATATGTTTTTATCACTTTGATAATATCAAAAAGATAAAAAGTTAACACAAAAATAAAAAGAAGATTAAAATCTTCTTTCTAATTTATACTTTCTGCTTCCTTAGCTTCTATTATTTCTTTAAATGCATCGTGAGCTTTTTTAGATAATATAAATGAAATACAACCAAGTGCAATCATTATAACAGCAATTATAACTGAAGCGACTGTAAATTCACTAAATAGTGAAAATATTAATCCTACACCTGCAATAAAGAATACAAATGAAGTGAATGCTAGGATAAAGATAGAAAATTTAATTCTACCCTTCTTTTGATATAATTTATCATATGAATTACTGTTCTTTAAAATAATAATTCCCGTACTTAAATTTAGTATACTAAGTACTAAAGATACTAAACCGACGATACCTAAAACAAAATATATAACTATCGCAAGTATAATAAGGAATATTACAGCGATACTATCTTCATTTTTAATAGCATTATGAATGCCTATAATAAAGACTACACATGCTATAGTAATAGCTAAAAAGAAAATCGATATGATTAAAGAAAAAATACCTACATTTTTAACACTCTTTGTCGGATTTGACATAAAATCACCTTCTAATTATTTCCAGTTTTATATTTAGTAATTAAGAAAACCAAGACTAATACTCCAACAGCAACTATGCCTAAAATTATCTTACCAGTCATATTAAATTGCCGCCTTATTTCTAACAGTTACCCAATTGACAATACCAAATTCGATAACCGGTATTATTAATACTATTATTTTTAATAATACTGTTAATTTATTCCAATCAGTTACTGCAAAAAAAGTAATTAAACTAAACGCGAATGCTGGAATAAAGAAATATAAATATTTCCATCTACTTTTAGATATAAAACTTACATTTTTATGATAGATAACCATAAATGCGACAAATAGTCCTGCCGCCGCTAACATAATCGGAATAATAAACATTATCTTTTCATAAAGTGAAAGTGTATATACCTGTAAAAAAGTAATATACATAAGGCTTTCCTCCTATACTAAATTACAATTAAATTCTAACATTTATTGATTATTTTGTAAACTTATAATCTTATTCTTATCTATTTTCTTATCTCTATGAGTAATATAGATAATTGTTTTATTTAATTTAACTAAATTATCAATTATTTCATCTTCGTTTTCACTATCAAGTGAAGATGTAAATTCATCTAATAATAAAATTGGATTATCTTTAATGATACTTGCGGCAATTAATAATCTTTGAATTTGACCTAAAGACAGTGATTGACCACGCTCATTTAATTTTGTATCTAATCCATTAGGTAAAGCCATTAATTCGTCATAAATATTTGCCTTCTTTAAAGCATCTATTACATCTTCTTTTGTCTTACCAGTTAGGATATATAAATTATCTAAAATAGTTCCACTAAATAAGATATTTTCTTGAGGAACATATGAAAATAGTGATCTAGTTCTATTTGATATTTCATATTCTCCATCTTTTGTCTTAAGGATTATTTTACCACTTGATGGTTTAATAAATCCTAACATCAACATAAATATAGTAGTCTTACCAATACCAGATGGACCTTTAAATAATACTGTTTCACCTTTATTGATTTCAAATGATAAATTTTTTATTACATCATTTGTATTATCATATGTAAATGATACATCATCAAATATGATTTTTTCAAAATCATTTAGTTTTAATGATTCATCAATTTTAGATAAATTGATAAATTCATTTAATCTATTGTCGCTAGTTTTAGCCTGACTATATTGATTTAATAACGAACTAAATGACACTAGTGGAGCTTGGATATTATTTAATATCAATAATAAGAATACTAGCGAACCATAACTTATTTTTCCTTTGGCAATAAAATAAGCGCCATAACATAAAACTAATATAGTAACTAAATTAGAAAATGCATAAACTCCAGATGAAGCTATATTAAAAATATAATCTCTTTTTAGCATTTCTTTTTGAGTATTCTTATTTAATTTTTTATAATGCTCAAATGAATACTCTTGACTCTCATATGCTTCTATTAATTTTATTTGTTGAGTTGATTCAACTAAAAAACTATTTTCAACGCCGCGTGTTTCAAGTACTTTTTTATGGTGCGGCTTTATTACATGAGAATAGATTCTTGCAAAAACAAAACCAAAAATACCTAAAGCGAATGTAACTAGCATTATATACCAATCAATCTTACCTAATATAACGAATAAAATCATTAAAAAGATTGCCAAAGACAATCTTGATACCTGTCTTATTATATTAGGTATAGTCAGTAATCTATACCTCAATAAATGATTGATATCAGTTGTAAAAAGTTGTTCAATTTCTCCTGCGTGATTCTTTAAAAGCACATTAGCATCTTTATATAATAATTTGTCATATAAGTATGATTTATATTCTATACTCATCTTATATTCAAATTTAGCTACAAGTAGACCTTCTAAATATTTAATGATTACAAGTACTACAAGTACAGTAATTAATGTACCGATTAAAAAATATAATTTGTCATAATCAGAACTATTAATTTCAGCTATATCTTGACCCTCATCGATTAAAAAATTAGATATTACAGGTATACATAGTAACATCGTTGATGTTAAAAATGCTAAAATTGAAAGAATAACTGTATATCTTAAAAATTTATTCATGACAATTTAGAAAATAACCATCTCATGATACTAGATTTAACTATTAATTTATAACATTTATATCTAAATCCTTTAAGGTTATTATCCTCCTTCTTATTTTGTTTTCTATAAGATATCATTTTAGCAATTATTTGATTATATTTAATATCCTTTTCTACTTTCCTTTGATGATCTCCAACTAGAATGTAAGTATTATTCTTTTTATTGATTCTTCTTATTCTATGGAAAACAAATTGACCATTATCTCTTTTATATAATATGACATCTCCAACCTTAAAATTATCACTTCTTTTAATTGTGACAACATCATTAGTCTTTAAAAAAGGTCTCATTGATTGACCTTTTACAGGAAATGTAAATGACATATTATTGTCAAATGCATCAAGCATCAGAGGATATAATTTATCCATATTAATCATTATAAATTCCTTTTTTCTTTAATATATCTATAAATTCATTGACATCTGCCCTACAGACATCGTATGTTAGTCCTTCATACTCTTTAATCATTTCATCAATTAATTCATCGATACTTAAACCTTCTTTAAGCTTTTTAAAAATATAAGCACCAGTTTCGTTAGTGTTAAATATTACTGTGGCTTCTACACTTTCATCACTTATTGGTAATATCATGTAGTCACCTTGAATTTCTTTTAAAATAAAATTATTATTTATAGGCATAAGTCTTCACACAACCTTTCATTAATTAAATCAAATGCTTCTTTTTCCATATTACAGCCATATCTGTAACATGGTAACATAATTAGCTTATCAGTTATTTTATTCCATAAATCTTTATTTTCACTAGTTAATAATTCGATTTGTGGCATCAATAGCTTTAAGGCCTCAATAGGTCTTAATCTTTTAATTTCATTTGTTTTATTTTGATATAAAAATACAATGGCATCTAGTGTTGAAATTATATTATTATCAAGCCTATGCTTACCACTCCAAGGAGATGGATATAAATATAATTTATCATCTATAAGCTTAAGTGAATTTTTATCATCATTTAATACTTCACAATCAGTATATTTTTGCCACAACCTTGAATGTGTTGATTTACCAGTACCAGATGGGGCTGTAAATATAATACCTTTATTTTTATATTTGATTGATGATCCATGCATCAACATGCCACCAGATTTATTAATTATATATACATATGAATATTGAGTTAATAAATATTCATTAACATATGATTTATCAAATAAACCAATTATTATTTCTTTATCTTTATAATTTATAGTTCCACATAATTTATGATTTTCATCATATTGAACTTGATAAAGTGAATCATCATCAAGTTTATATAAATCATAATAATTTGTATGTTTAATTAAATTATCTGTTTTAATTACATCTTT
>JAILIY010000080.1 GCA_024695025.1 Acholeplasmatales bacterium | reverse complement strand
GAAGATTTGGTGTTAAGTGGAAAAAGAAAAATTCTTATTCATTTTATTTTAATGACAATGATTTATACAACACTAGAAACTATTTTATCGATGGTGCTGATTCTACTAAGATTAAGCTAGTATCTGATAAAAATGGAGTTCATGAAATATCAAGAAGCGAATTACAATACGCTCCACTTAAAGGTATTAGAAAATCTGATATCATCGAGTATGATATTAGAAAGGTAATAGATGATAGACGTGCAAGAATGCCTTATGATCTATTTAGAAAAAAATTAAATAATTTATTAAGAATAGTTAAATATTTAAAGAAAGAAATTAGTCTTTCTGAATTAAAACAAATGTTTGATTCTGGTTTAATCACTAAGGAAAATGATAATTTCTCTTATAATGATTTTATTGAAGAAATCAAAAATGAAAAATACAAAAAGTGCGAAAACATAAAAGTTCCTTACGGACAAATGGGAAATTCTTTAAGTGAAATAGAAGCTAAAAAATTAATAGAAGCATCTATTGAACAATTTATATACTCGTATAATCTTAAGGATAATGGAAGTGTATTGATGGATTCATTTTTTGATATTATCAATAGCATAGTTCCAGAACAACAAAAAAACAAATTAGGAAAAAGCGTAATTTGTACAGAAGCAAATTTAGCTGCCCTACTTTGTACAGACAATATATTCTTATCTTTATATAAGATGAAAGTATTAGGAGATATCATAAATTTAGGTTCTCAAAGAGTATTGACATTAACATGTAAAAATGATGATAACAAGCCTGTTTATATGACTTTATATGGTGGTAAATCTTCAGTTTCAATTGAAGAAGTATCTGAAAAACGTGTAACATCAAGAGTTGAACATGGTGAAATTATTGAGAATACTAGTTATGAAACTAAAAAAGCATATAGAACAAATTCAAAATTAAGTTATGAAAAAGCTAGTATCAGTTTTGTATCTAAAGGTGATTGTACTGTAAAAATATACGCAAAGAGTAGAAGAGAAATTGATAAATTATTAGTAATAGATGACAATGAGACAACATTAGCATCTCCTGTAGTCACAGGAAAACCTAATCTATATACTATTAATTTTAATTATTCTGGTAGAGTCCAAATTGGTTTTGAAAATGATTATGGCTTTATCTATTCTATTGATGTTAAAACTAAAAACGATAAATTTGGTATCGATTTTGATTCTTTAGATTATAAACAACACAACAAAGAAAAAATAATTATCTTCTGTAAGGATGACGCAGAAAGAAGATTATTAGTTAACAATAGCCATATTTGGGATTATGAAGGCAGATATAGAGCCAACGATAAGTCTATTGTTGAGGCAGCTAAACAAAGTGAATTATCATTTGATAGAGAAAAAGCTAATACAGTATCAATAGCTTATACAACTGACGCGGAAGGTTTAAATCTTCAGTCATATCATACAATGATTCATTATTCTATAGTTTTATCTCCTCTTCATATGGAACAAAGAGTAGGTAGAATTGATCGTATAGGTCAAAAGAATGAAATGGATATATATTTCTTGGCAAATGCTCAAGACATTGAGGGATACATTTTGAGATTTTTTGAATATGAATTAGAACTATTCTCAAATTGGAGCGGTGATACAACAGCTTCAACTTATGTCGATTCAAATGTCGGTGGAAAATCAGTCAAAAAAGAATTTGATGTATTCTGTAGTGAGGTTTGGAAAAACATCGTTATAAACGGTAACCAAAATGAATCTATAGAAGAGAGAGTCGCTTCATTCGAAAGAACGATAGTAGACGCTTTTGACAATGTCAGAGAACGTGTTAAGATGATAGCTGGCTACAGTGGCCAAATAGATGAAATGACACAAAGACACGAAGTCCTTGATGAAGAAGGATTTGAATTATATTATAATTAAAAATTAATTTTCACGGGAGGGTTATTATGGGAAACTTTGAATCCTTTTTAATACAATCCAAAAATAAAATAGAAGGTCTTGATGTATATACAGATACTGATAATATAGACGATTATAGTATTTTAACTATAAAACTAGATGGCTCTGTATATCAAATATCTAAAGATCTAATTAAGAATTTAGATAATTATTATAGTAAATATAATAAAGATGAGATCACTAGTGTAAGGGTTAATCCTTATCAGAAATTAGGATCTATTAAGGAAATTAAAATATCAAATTCTAATTTGCTTGACAGTGAAGAAAAAGTATCTGAAGTTATAGAAAAGATTGTTGATAGAGTATATGAAAAATATAATTTCTTAGTATTGCCGCCAACTGATGATGATATAGAAGAAATAGATGTATCTAAATATATATCTAAAAACGTTAATTATAAAGAAAGTGCTATATCTCAAAAGGATACTGGTAAACAAAGATTATATTCTATCGGCTTTAAAATTAAGGCAGATGATGGTAGCGAATCAGAATATTTCCCATTTAGATTATTCTTTAGATTTGGTAATAATGAAAATGGAGAGGTTGTCGTTGATGTAGCTCATGAGATCAACGAATTAAGCACTAAACAAATTTCTAATTACCTTATCAATAGTTCTTATAAAAAAGAGAACAAAGAAAAACTAAAACTGATGATAGACAATGGTGAATTTGAAGAAGATAAGAGATTAGTCAATTCAAATATTGAAGATGTCATTAATCAAATAATGATTATAATAAATGATTATTGTAGCGATTATAAAAAGGCTCCTAATTGGTTTAAAAAATCTAAATTAGGTAAATATTTAGAAACACAGGAATTAACTGGTGATGAAAAAAATATAAACGCAACAGCATCATTTAGATATATTACACAAACTCCACTACCATATAGTTATAAGACAATTAAGGTTAAAAATTTATTTGATATGCCTGAAAATTATGATATTAAGGTATCTAAAATTGGCGGTAAATTAGATTATGAACTAAATAAATGCCCAATTTGTGGAGAAGTAATAAATGAAAATAACAAATTAGTTGTCTCAGATCAATATACAAAAGGCTTTATTGGTTGTGAATCATGTATGACAGCTAAATGTGATACTTGTGGAGCTGTTTGGAGTAATAAAAAGCCAACTGAATTAATTGGTAAAGAAATTAATGGGAAAAAGTATTATAAGGCCGGCGAAGTAACCAATGTATTTTGTAATGATTATTTGTCATACGGTAAAAAATATTGTGCACTTCACGCTAGAAAATGTGATTCACCTGAGTGCAGTGATGAAATCTACGGAGATGATTTTGTTGAGGCATGTTCTAATCCATCATGTGGTAAAACATATTGTAAGGTACACGCTAAAGAAAATTTCTTATTCTGTGAATCATCACTTTGTGCTTCAAACCCTAATAAGTATTGTAAGGAATGTGCAAAAGACAATCTTCATAAATGTTCTTATTGTGGAAAGAATATTTGTGACTCATGCAAAAGAGAAGTACTTGAGTTTGAAAGAAATCATTATATATTATCTAAAAAAGAATTTATTTGTGTCGATTGCTTAAACGAAATGACTGACGTAAATAATCTTGAGGTAAATAAAAACAATGAAGCTTTACAAAACTACAATGGTAAATATTATCCAATAAGTAATAATTTAGTATATAAATACAAGGGTATAGAAGGCCAATATATAATTAAAGATTTAAACATGGCCCGAAAGGCACGTGAGAATTCATCACTTGACCCTGAATTATATTACAGGAAAGATGAAGTTAATAAATGTAATCAATGCGGTAATTATTTCTTTCACTTAAATGGTGAAACAGATGGTAATCCTGAAGAAGCATTCTGTGGTGACTGCTTGTCAACTTGTCAATTATGTGGAAGAAAGGCAGCTAAAATAAATGCTTATTCACCAGATTCAAAAGAGAATTGGTATTGTAAATATTGTTACGAAGATAAATGGTATTTTTCTGATTTAGGTAAAGATACCAGGGTTATTAACGACAAAGACAATATCATAAAAAATGCGTTTATTGATCAACGAGCTGGCGAGGATGCACAACTTTTACCAGTAAAAAAGGAAGATTTATTCATATGTCCTTCAACTAGATTTTCTGTCGATAAAAACATTCAGACAAAGGAATGTAAGAACTGTAAAAAGCGATATGCTGTAGCAGCATTTGAAGGAAATAGTGGATTCTGTAAATATTGTAATAAAATTGATAAGCAAACTGATAAGGATATTTTAGAATCAGTAAATAATTTTTATACATCAAAGTATGGAGATAAAAGTCGTTTCCATGTTGTAATAGATGAAAACATGCTTATCATAAATTACGATAACGATAAGTTTGAGCATTATATTTACGATAAAAAGACCGGAAAATATAAAGCTTACAAAGGCAGGTAGTTTAATATGGAAGAACAAAATAACATAATAAAAAACATGCGAAAAAGAAGTATTATGCTTATGATTGGAATTATATTCATAATCTTTTTCAACACGCTATATTTTGTTATTAACTACATAATTAAGGGTAATGAAGTTTTATATTTATTTATTCATGGTTCTTTATTATTGGCAATGTATATTTATTTAGGTATATACATGAAAACAGAAAGAAAAAATATGTATAAATCTAGATACCTTGCCGGACAAATAATATTTGTCATACCAGTATTTTTCTACTTATTGTTAGTTATATTAGATTATGTGAATTGGAAAATATTCAATTATGAATCTTTAGCATATTCACTTATATCATTTATCTTATATTTCACAACATTTAGATTTAATTTAAGAGACAAAAATCCATTAAAGACAAATATTAGATGTATCGTTGCTGGTGTTGTTGGTATGGTTGTATTACCTATAGTATTAATAGCACAAGCAATGTCACCAAGAGGCTTTGAAATAACTAATTTTTCAAGAACTCTAAAATATAAAGTTAATTCTGATGATACATTAACTGTTTCAGGTACTTATAAGGGCCTATCTAAAAAGATTGATATTGATGAAACTTATTATACAAAAAAAGTAGTAACAATTGGTACAGGTGCATTTACAAATGTAGGCAACATCAAAAAAATTACAATTGATGATTGTATTAAAAATATAGAAGAAGGTGCCTTTAAAAATCTAAAGAAAGTAACAATAGAAGGAAATGTAACTATTGATAGCGGTGCCTTTAAAAATGTAGATACATTAGTATTAAAATCTAAAGATGAAAAACCAAATCTTACTAATTCATCATTTGATGGTAAATACTTATTTGTCGACAGAAAATATGTTGATGAATATAGAAAAGAGTTTGGAATTGATAAATATATTATCGCTCCAAATGTTAAGAAAAATGAATATTATGTAACATTTGAGGTATCAGCTGACAAGTATATTGATACAGCAATCATTTTAAAGGGTACAGTTTTAGATCCAAATTTATTAACTTTAAGTGCCGATACTAATAAAGTATTATACAATGACACAATAAGTTATAAAAACGACAATGAATATTATAAAGAAAGATATGATAATTCATTAGATGTTTTACCTTATTGGATTGATGAAAATGGTGCGAGAGTAGATTTTAATGAAAAACTAAATAAATCAGTTTCAATTAAGCCAGTTTATGAAAAAATTAAAAAATATGAAGTAGATCATCTTTTAGGAGATGAAGCTATTGAAGATATTTATGTTAGCTATTCAAGAGAATATGTTTTACCTACTATTAATAATAAAGAAAGAATAGGCTTTGATAAGCTTACATATACTTATGATTCACAAACAGTTGATAAATTAGTTTATGACAATAGTGATATAAATATGGTTTTTGCAAAGTGGCAACTTGAAGCTCCAGTTATAGAAACTGTTAGTGATGGAAAAAGTGTTAATAAGATTGAAACTACATATGATTATGATTATGACAATAATAAATCAAAAGAAAATTTAATCAATGTTAATGTAACACACAAATTAAGTGATTCAGAAACTGGAAATGTAACTTATGTATGTGAATGGGAAAACAATAATAAGGGTGTTTTATCATCATATGGTGATTATGAAAATGGTCAATTATCAGTATCACAAGTAAGTGATACTGGAAGTTATATTGTAAATGTTTATTTAAAATATGAAGAATATGGTCATACATATTATAGCGAAAAAATCGCTTCTAATATTGAGGTAATAATCAATAAGAAAGAAACTCAATTAAGTGCTGATAATATTGTAGTAACATACGATAATAACATTCATGAACCAGTTGTAGTATCTTCACATCCAGAAACTAATACAGAACCAACAATTACTTATGCTAAAATAAATGGCAATCAAAAATTAGATTTAGCACCTATAGATGCAGGAAGTTATAAAGCAAAAATAATTTATCCAGAAACAGATAATTATTTAGGTGCTAGTACTGAATCTACTATTGAAATTAAAAAGAGATTAGTAAATATAGATTTATATTCAAATATGAAGAGTGTCTATGGTGAAGCTTTAGATTCAAATTATTTAAATAATTCATATACAGAAGGTACTAATTTAGAAAATCAAGGTATCGTTTTGGGTACAACTTTAGATATAGCTTTATCAGGCGTAGGTAAAAATGCAAACTCATATAGAGTAAAAGCCATATCACTAAATCCTAATTATGATATTAAATATGATGAAGTAGATTACATAATTGAAAAAAGAACAGTCAATATGACTATTCTTGATTCTAATTCTATATACGGTGATAATCTTTCTAATCTAAACTGTAGTTATCCAGAAGGCTCAATTTTGGAAGGAGATAATCCATTTGTTCTTATCACTAATGCAAACAATTTAAGCGCTGGTGAATATGTAATTTCATGTGAGACAAGATCTAATGATTACAATATCATTTCAACAAATGGTACATATACAGTAAATCCAAGAACTATAAAAGTAGTTATAGATAATAAACAGTCAGTATATGGTAATAACTTAGCACCTTTAACTTGTAACGTTACAGAAGGTAAAATAATTGGAAATGATAAACCTTTTGAAATAAATTGTGAAGGATTAAGTACAACTTCAAATGTTGGACAATATACAATTTTAGGTCAATCAACTTCAGATAATTATAATATTGAATTTGTAAATGGTACATATGAAGTTTTAAAAAGATTAGTAAACGTAGTATGGGAAGATTTAGAAATGACTTATGATAATGTAGCACTTTCTCCAAAGGCATATTATTTAGATTTAAATAATGAAAAAGTTTATTTGAGTGTTAATACAAATGAAACTACAGTAAATGTAGGTACATATACTGTCTCTATCAATCAATTAGAAGATAATAATTATGAATTAGATGAAAATTCATTATCAAAACAATTTATAATAAATGCTAGAAATATTACTTTAACTATCGATAATAAATCTTCAGTTTATGGCGATGAATTAGAAGAATTAAGTGCATTAATTACAGATGGTAGTGTATGTAGTGGAGATTTAAAACCATATACACTATCTACAAACGCAACAAATACAAGTGTTGGTAATTATGATATTATCTGTACGACAACTAATGACAATTATAATATCACATATAATGAAGCAACTTACGAAGTAACTAAGCGCTTTGTAGAAGTCGATATTGATAGTAAAAGTTCAATGCAAGACTCACAATTGGAAGAATTAACTTATATTGTAGTATTTGGTTCATTCGCATTCGATGATGAAAATAATTTCTCTTTAACTACAACTGCAACTTCTAATTCAGCCCCAGGACAATATGAAATAAGTTTTGTCTATAGCGGTGATAATAATAATTATAGTTTCACTTATAATAACGCGACTTATACAATTTTGGAACGAGAATAATATTGTTTCAATAAATTAACCGGAGGTTAAGAAATGAAATTTTTAGGAATAGAATTATCTATATCAAAGACAATTATATATGCATATAATGAAAATACTAAGATAGAAGAATTAGTTTATAACCAACCTTCTACTTGTATTATTCCAAATGGTAATCAGGGAAGATATTATTTTGGAGAAGA
>JAILIY010000029.1 GCA_024695025.1 Acholeplasmatales bacterium | reverse complement strand
GTTGTATCTTCTGTATCCACATATGCTCTATCATCATATACATAATTTGTAGTGTTCTTCTTTGCACTAATTTCTGCATCACCAGTTGTACTGATATATAGTGGACAAACTGTATCACTTCTTAATGTTACACCATTTAAGCTTACACATACATCTGAATATGAATTAACTACGATTGCGCCATAATAGCTACCATCTAAAGTAATTTCATTTTCTAATTCTGTGTTAATTGTTAATAAATTATCAGTATATGTATAAGAAAATTCTGATGTTGCATTAACATTTAATGTTAAAGTTTGTGAACTATATGTTGATTCAATTGAAACTGAAGTTAATGTATCAGCTACAGTTGATGAAGCGATTGCTTCAATATTAACTGTTAAATCTGAAGAAATCTTAGTGATTCTATAATAACCTTCAGATACAACCTTTAAGTTGTTGTATGTACCTGTAATTGTAATATTAGATGCACTAACTGTGTATCCTTCATCGCATACAACTCTAAAATTGATTTGGCCTGTACCATCACTTAAGATATTACCTGTTGCGCTATCTCTAGCATAAGCTTCAGTTGCTAAAGTACCATCGCCTGTTGTATCTTGTGTTTCATAAACATATACACTACAATGTTCAGTTGTGAATGTAGCTTTGTAATCTGATTCTACTATATCTTCTTCAGCATCTGATGATTTAGAAGTAATAGTTACTTCAAGATCAGATTGAACTTTTGTAATTCTATAACCATTTTCTACGCCTGTATCAGCGCTTCCTTTTAGTTTGTTATATGTACCTGTTATAGAAATATTATCTACTTCATAACCATCAACAAATACTAACTTGAAATTAATTTGGCCTGTGCCATCACCTAAAAGTTCACCAGTATCACCATCTCTAGAATATGCAACTGTAGATTCTGTACCCTCTAAAGTCATATCTTGTGTTTCATAAACATATACCTTAACATTTGAGTCTACATTAAATGTTACTGTATAATATGTTTCTTCTGCTGATTGTTCTTCTGTTGATGAACTTGCACTACTTGCTGATGTATTATCAGTCGATGTTTGAGAATCACCTTCTGTTGTACTGCTATTTGTTTTTTCACTTGATGTGCTAACTTCTGATGATTCAGATTCAGAAGAACTGCTACATCCTACTAATCCAACGCTACCTAATATAACTGTTGAAAATAATAATAATTTGCTTAAAGTCTTTTTTGTCATAAGCCTTTCCTCCTTAACTTACCCATATATTAGCACAAATTAATTTAAAAAGGCCGAAATTTGACACTTTACTAAAATTCTACAAATTTAGCCAAAAATAGCCCATAATTTCCCACAAAATAAAAAAGCAGCCAACGCTGCTTATTCACCAATATAATTTTTAATTAATTCATATAAGTCTTCGCTGATGATATGTTCTAATTTACATGAATCATTATCAGCTGTCTGATCAGAGCCACCAATCTTTTTAATGAATTTATATAATACATCATATTTTTCATTTACATTATTAGCTTCTTTGATACCTTTATCTGTCAACACTATTCTTTTATCATCGCCATATATAATTAATTCTCTTTTGCATAAATCTTTTAATGCATTAGATACACTCGATTTGGCATAACCTAATTTATTAGCTACATCAATTAATCTAACTTGTTCTAATTCATGTGATAAAGATAATATTGTTTTTAAATACATTTCTTCTGATTCATTAGTATATATCATACAAAAACTCCCTGTAGTTAGAAATAACTAACTATATTTTATAATAATTATTTTTAATTGTCAAATAATTCTAATTATTTATCCAATTGATTTCTTCAAGTCCCTTGGACTTTAAAAATTCATTAGTCTTTGAAAAAGGCTTAGACCCAAAGAAACCACGATATGCAGATAATGGCGATGGATGGTTTGATTCTATAATAAAATGCTTTGGATTATTTAATAATTTTTTCTTATTAATAGATTGACTACCCCATAATATGAATACTATTGGTCTATCAATTTCATTTAATTTTTTTATTACATTATCTGTAAATTCTTGCCAACCAATATTCTTGTGAGAATTAGCTTGTCCTTCTCTTACAGAAAGTACAGTATTTAATAATAAAACACCTTGTTTAGCTAAATAAGTCAAGTCACCATTTTGATTTACAGGTTTACCTAAATCACTTTCCATCTCTTTATAAATATTTTTTAAAGATGGTGGTAACTTATCACATAATACAGAAAAGGCAAGACCGTGAGCTTGATTAGGTTCATGATATGGATCTTGTCCAAATATTACTACTTTTACATTTTCAAATGGTGTTAATTGGAAGGCATGAAACAATGAATTACGCGCTGGGTAGCAAGTATAATTTTCATATTCTTCATTTAATGTATCAAATAATTTTTTATAATAATCTTTTTTTGATTCTTCTAAAATAAAATTTTGAAATTCCATTAATAAGACTCCTTTAATCTATGTTTATATTAAAAATATAAAACATTTAATTTACCATTGATTATTTTATCATATTATTTAAATATAATATATATCTTTTTAAGAAAAATTCTTAATAATAAAATAAAAAGGACGATTGAATCGTCCTTAATTATTTATTAAATATTACTTTAATTCAGCGAAATACTTAATAGTACGTACCATTTGGCTTGTATATGAATTTTCATTATCATACCAAGATACTACTTGTACTTGATAAGTATCTTCATCAATCTTAGCAACCATAGTTTGAGTTGCATCGAATAATGAACCAAATCTCATACCGATAACATCAGATGAAACGATTGGATCTTCATTGTAACCAAATGAAGCTGATTGGTTTGCCTTCATTGCAGCGTTGATACCTTCAACAGTTACATCCTTACCCTTAACTACTGCAGTTAAGATAGTAGTTGAACCTGTAGGTACTGGAACTCTTTGTGCAGAACCGATTAACTTACCATTTAATTCAGGAATAACTAAACCGATTGCCTTTGCAGCACCAGTTGAGTTAGGTACGATGTTTGCAGCACCAGCACGAGCACGTCTTAAATCACCTTTTCTATGTGGACCATCTAAGATCATTTGGTCACCAGTGTAAGCATGAATTGTTGACATGATACCTGATTGAATTGGAGCATACTTGTTTAATGTGTCAGCCATTGGAGCTAAACAGTTAGTTGTACAAGATGCAGCAGAGATGATTTGATCATCCTTAGTTAAAGTCTTTTCGTTTACTGAGAAAACGATAGTCTTAAGGTCATTTCCAGCTGGAGCTGAAATTACAACCTTCTTAGCGCCGGCATTGATATGAGCCATTGCCTTTTCCTTCTTTGTATAGAAACCAGTACATTCTAATACTACATCTACACCTAATTTACCCCAAGGTAAATTGTTAGCATCTGCTTCCTTATAGATAGTGATTTCCTTACCATCAACAGTAATAGAGTTTTCACCTGCACATACAGTGTGTAAATTTTCACCAATCTTACCAGTATAACCACCTTGAGCAGTATCATACTTTAATAAGTTTGCTAACATTTTTGGATCTGTTAAATCATTGATTGCTACTACGTCATAGCCTTCAGCACCGAACATTTGACGGAATGCTAAACGACCGATACGACCGAAGCCGTTAATTGCTACTTTTACAGCCATAATAAATAATTCCTCCTATATTTATGTGTAAAATAAATTACCAACTCTTATTTTAGCACTATTAATTGCTTTATTCAATAAAATTAATTTTTTGGTAAATTTTAGTCTTATGTAAACGTTTTTTTATGCCTTCTTAATATATAATATTAAGATATGAAAAAACCTACCAAAAAATTGGTAGGAATTATTCTTTAGAAATCAAAAAAGTTCTATTTATTCTATTGAAAAAACTCTTTTGAGTATTATATGCCATTTTTACTTTATCTTTTAAGTATGTAATTTTAATTTTATCAAAATCTTTTATATCATATGATATGTGATCTACTGTTATAAATACATCATTATCATTTATGCTATCAAATTTTAATATTCTATCACTAGATAAAATTAAAGGTGATGATAGTGTTCTATATGCAATTGAATTTATCGCAGCTATTTCTGTAAGCTGCATAACCTTAATTGTAGTGTCTACTACACTTCCATGAAGTGATTTATTATAAGCTGTTGAACCATAAGGAGTTGATACACAAAAACCAGTACCTCTAAAACGTTCAATATATTCATTATCTACTGTTACACTTAGTCTCATTGTTCTTAAAGGTGACATAATTGTAACTTCATTTATTGCAAAATCAATATATTCATTTCCTTCTTTGTCAGAAAATTCACATTTAAGTACATCTAATGTATCTACATTGAAATTGTTGTTATTGATGTCATCTATTAGATAATCTACTTCTGTTACATCATAGTTGGCAAAGAATCCTAAATGACCTGTATGAATTCCAAAAATAACAGCATTTGGATATTCGTGAACCGCCTTTAGAATAGTTCCATCTCCACCTATTGCAATAATTATATCAGGATTAGTATTATCCTCTTCTATTTTCAATTTCTTCTTTATGTAATTGGCAATACTTAAAGATTTATCTTGATCTCTTATAACAAATGAGCATTTCATAATGAACCACCTGCCTATAAACTACATTAATTTTACCATAAGTATTGATTTTTTTAAATAAATAAATGTATAATAAGTGTGTATGCGTAATTTAGCATTAGTTGGAGAAGATTATGAATATGAATAAAGAAATTGAGTTCAAAACTTTCATTGATGAAGATGTTTATAACAAACTTATAAACGACTTCAGTCTTGACAATAACGTATTTGCCCAGACAAATCACTACTTTGATACTGATGACACGAAGTTATTGCAAGAACAAACAGTTTTAAGAATTCGTCAAAAAGGAAACAATTACAAAATTACTAAAAAGACTCGTGCTGAGGTTGGAGCTGAAGAAACACATATCTTCATTTCTAAAGAAAAAGCTCAAGACTTATTAGAACATGGCTTTGATGCTAGCATCATCGGCCTACCTTATTTTGTTCACAAGATTGCTGAGCTTACTACTTATCGTGTATCTACACCTTATAAGAATGGTACTTTATTCTTCGATAAGAGTGTATATTATGGTAAAGTAGATTATGAAATCGAGTATGAAGTTGATGAAGTAAATGAAGGTTTAAAGGATTTTAAACAATTCTTAGAATCATATAATATTGAATATAAAGAATCTATTAGAAAAAGTAAAAGAGCTTTTGACAATAGAAAATAGTACTAAAATAACAAACTATTTAAGCGATTGATGGATGGTGTAAGCATCATATAGACTATTTTAGGAATTGGGTTATACATTTTAATACCTAAAGAGCCAATTATTATATTGGAATTAAGGTGGCACCGCGAATTATTCGTCCTTAAAATTATTTTTTGAGGGCGTTTTATTTTTTATTTATAAGGAGATTAGAGATTATGAGATTTTTATCAGGAATTCAACCAAGTGGTACTATTACTCTTGGAAATTACATAGGGGCAATCAAGAACTTTGTTCTTCTTCAAGACAACCCTGATTTTACAGATTTTTTAGTTTTTGTTGCAGATTTACACGCAATTACAGTACCTCAAGAAAAAGAAGCCTTAAGAAAAAATATTAAATCACTCGTTGCTATATATTTAGCATGTGGTTTAAATCCAGAAAAGGTTCATATATTTATTCAATCTGAAGTACCAGCACATCCAATGCTTGGCTGGATTTTAGAATGTAATGGCTATATTGGTGAACTTGAACGTATGACTCAATATAAAGATAAGTCACAAAAGCGTCAAGCTGAAGGTGTAAGTGTAGGTCTTCTTACTTATCCTTCACTTATGGCTGCTGATATTTTACTTTATGACACTGATATGGTACCAGTTGGTCAAGATCAAAAACAACATCTAGAATTAACTAGAACACTTGCTGAAAGATTCAACAACAAATATGGTGATACATTTGTGGTACCTGAACCATTCATCTCACCTAGTGGTGCTAAGATTATGAGTCTTCAAGAACCAACTAAAAAGATGAGTAAATCAGATCCAAATCCAAAAAGCTTTATATCACTTCTTGATGATATAAATGTAATCAAGAAAAAAATTAGATCAGCTGTCACTGATTTAGATGCTAAAGTAAAATATGATAAAGAAAATAAACCTGGTATCTCAAATTTGTTGACTATTATGTCTTGTTGTACAGGTATATCTATTCCTGAACTTGAAGAAAAATATAAAGATTCAAATTATCAAACATTCAAAGAAGATTGTGCTAACGCTGTAGTTAATGAACTTGAACCAATCCAAAAGAAATACAATGAAATCATCAATTCTAGTTATATTGATGAAGTATTAGATAGTGGTAGAGATTACGCAAATTATTTAGCTAACAAAAAAATCAAAAAAGTAATGAACAAAGTAGGTTTAGGTAGAAAAACAAAATAATTAAACAGGCTTAGGCCTGTTTTTATTTTTTACAAAAAAGAAAAAAGTTTAGAACTAATCTAAACTTCTTCTTTTATTATCCATTAATTTTTTTAGATATATCAGTTTCTATTTGAAATGATAAATCAGATAATAAATTATTGACATATTCTAATAATTCACAGTATTCTGATACGAATGGTAAATCTAAATATTCATTTAATTTATTATCATATTCTTTTTTTAACATATTATATTGA
This sequence comes from Acholeplasmatales bacterium, assembly GCA_024695025.1. Lineage (GTDB taxonomy): Bacteria > Bacillota_I > Bacilli_A > Acholeplasmatales > Anaeroplasmataceae > Anaeroplasma. The sequence continues at coordinate 20,186 of JAILIY010000029.1, read as the reverse complement.
TTCATTTGATTAAATTCTTTTGAACTTACCATTTGTTTTTGAAGTGCCTTAATTTCTTTGAAGGCATTTTTTATTTTTTCATTATTATCAATATAATGTTCTAATTCTTTTATTCTTTTAACTTCAGGTAAGGAATTGAAATATTCAATTAATTTATCCTTACTATTCATTAACTAAATCTCCAATCATAAACCAAGTCTTAGCTTCTTTAATTTTAACTTTTACAATTTTACCAACTAATGATTTATCATCAGATTTAAAATGTGTAAGCTTATAGTGTTCAGAATAACCACACATCATTCCATCACCTGATTTAGATTCACCATCAACTAAAACTGAAACTACCTTACCTATAAATTTCATATGACCATTTAAATAGCCTTGATTAGTATGTTCTACTAATTCATCGAACCATTTATGTTTTTCTTCTAAAGAAATAGGGTCTTCCATACGAGCTGCAGGTGTACCTTCTCTTGGAGAATAAATAAATGTGAAGGCTCCTTCAAAGCCTGCCTCATCACATAAAGTTACAGTGTCTTTAAATTCTTCATATGTTTCACCAGGGAAACCTACTATGATATCAGTTGTAATAGAAATATCCGGAACTAATTCGTGAAGCTTTCTTATTTTAGCTAAATATTCTTCTCTAGTATATTTTCTGTTCATTATCTTTAAGACTCTATCGTTTCCTGATTGTACAGGGAAATGTACATGTTTTAAGACGCTCTTACAATCTCTATGAGCTTCCATAGCTTTTAAGTCCATATCTCTTGGATGTGGTGATGTATAACCTATACGCTCTATTCCTGTTTTATCTAAATCATATAATAAATCACCAAATGTGTATGAACCATCATCTAAATCTTTACCGTAGGCATTTACATTTTGTCCAAGTAAAGTAATTTCTTTATAGCCTTTAGAAACTAATTCTTTTACTTCATTAATTATTTCTTCTTTTTTTCTTGAACGTTCTTTTCCTCTTGTGTATGGAACGATACAATATGTGCAGAATTCATCACAGCCATACATAATTGTAACCCAGGCTTTATAAGTAGATTCACGCACCTTAGGCGCACCCTCTAATATCATACCCTCATTAGATATTACTTCTACGACTTTCTTATTTGTTTCATAAGCTTCATAAATTAATTTAGGTAAATTATGTCTATTGTGTGTACCAAAAATGATATCTACAAATTCATAAGAATTAATAATTTTATTTGTAGCTTTTTCTTCTTGAGGCATACATCCACAAATACCAATTAACATTTCTGGATGTTCTCTTTTTCTACCCTTAAGTTGACCTAGTACACCCCATATTCTTTGTTCAGCATTTTCTCTTACTGCACAAGTATTTAATAATACTAAATCACTTTCAAGTGGATCTTTTGCCTTAGTGTATCCTACACCTTCTAATATACCTGCCATGATTTCTGAATCAGCTTCATTTCCTTGGCAGCCATATGTATAAATATAATATGTTTTGCCTTTGCCGACATTACTATATTTATCTTCTAATTTATATTTTACAAATTCTATATTTAAATTTCTTCTCATTCTAGCATCTTTTAAAGATGGTAGAACCATATTATTATTTTTCAAATTAATCACTCCAATATAAACAAGATGTATTATATCTTAATTTTCATATTTAATCTAGATATTTTATTAGTCATTCCAAAATCTAAAATAACACCATTAATTTTGTATTCATTATCTTCTTGAACCTTAAGTGGTGTAAATACTCCAGTTTTAAATCTTTCGATGACTTGTTGTCTGTCATCACCTAATATAGAATTGAATGGACCATTCATTCCCATATCAGATATAAAACAAGTATTATTATATACTTCCTCATCGGCAGTTTGAGTGTGAGTATGTGAACCTACTACGGCATCAACTCTTCCTGCAAATTCATATAAAAATGCCTTCTTCTCACTTGTGGCATCTCCGTGGAAATCAACAATAATATAATCTGCATCAATTTTATCTAATAATCTTTCCATTGTCTTAAATGGACAATCAAGTGGAGTATATGTATATACTCTACCTAAAAGATTAACTATGGCAATCTTTTTATCATTATATTTTACATATAATATTTCTTTACCATATTCAGTATTTAAATTGGCAGGTCTTGCAATAGAGGCATCATCAATATAATCTATAATTTCTGATTTTGAAAATGTATGATTACCCATAGACATAGCTTGGATTCCTAAAGCTTTTAATTCTTTATAATGTTTTTGTGTTAAGCCTTTACCACCACTTACATTTTCAGCATTACAAAAAACTACATTAATATTATTTTCTTTTTTAATTCTTTCTAAATTATCTTTTAATACCTTAATAGTTTTTTCTCCAACTATATCACCTAAATATAAGATACGCATATTGATACCTCCTTATAATTAATACATTTAAAATTATACATTAAATAGTATTATTTTCAAAATAATATTTATTATGAATAAATAAAAAGGCCTGTTTTAAAACAGACCTTAATTATTATATTATTTCGCAACATCAGTTGCACGAGTTTCACGTATAACTGTAACTTTAATAGTACCTGGGTAGCTAAGCTTGTTTTCGATTTCTTCTTTAATTTGTCTTGCGATAGTAATAGTTTCAAGATCATCAACTTGTTCAGGGCTAACGATAACTCTAACTTCTCTACCTGCTTGAATAGCATAAGACTCCTTAACACCCTTGATGCTTTTAGAAATTGCTTCAAGGTTTTCTAAACGCTTAGTATAATTTTCAATACTATCACTTCTTGCTCCTGGTCTTGCACTTGAAAGTGCATCTGCAGCAGCAACTAATACAGCGATAACACTCTTTGGTGCTACATCCTCATGGTGAGATGCTATTGCATCGATAACTTCACGAGGTTCATGATATTTTTGTGCTATTTCAACACCGATATCAACGTGGCTACCTTCAATTTCATGATCGACAGCTTTTCCAATATCATGAAGTAAACCAGCTCTTCTTGCTAAAATTTCGTTTTCACCAATTTCAGCTGCTAATTTACCACAGATCATTGCTGTTTCAATTGAATGCTTTAAAACATTTTGACCATAACTTGTACGGAAATTAAGTCTACCAATTAATCTAACTAAATCTGGATGAATCTTACCAATACCTGTTTTGAATACTGCATCTTCACCTAATTCTCTCATAGTCATTTCAACATCACTACGACATCTATCAACAACTTCTTCGATTCTACCTGGGTGAATACGTCCATCAGTAACTAATATTTCTAAAGAACGTCTTGCAATTTCTCTTCTTACAGGATCAAAGCCAGATAAAATTACTGCTTCAGGAGTATCATCGATAATTAAATCGACACCTGTTAGTGATTCAAAGGCACGAATATTTCTACCTTCACGACCAATTATTCTACCCTTCATTTCCTCAACTGGAAGTGAAACAGTAGTAACTGTAGTCTCACCAGCAACTTCACTAGCATACTTTTGAATAGCTAAAGCTAATACGTTTTTAGCTTTTGTCTTTACAACAGCTTTAGCCTTTTCTTCTTCATCTCTAATATAAGTTGCAATTTCATCTCTCATTGCCTCATGGACGCTTTCCATAATTATCTTACGGGCATCTTCCTTAGACATTCCAGCAACCTCTACTAGTTTTTGCTCTTGCTCCTTTAGTAAAGCTTCTACCTTATTATTTTGTTTTTCTAATTCAGCTTTTCTTTCATCAATCTTAGATTCCTTAGTATTAAGCATTTCTTCTCTTCTATCAAGATTAGAAGAACGTCTATCTAAAGTATCTTCACGAGTATTCAATTTATTTTCTAACTCAATAACAACACTTTTTCTTTCCTTAATATCTTGTTCTGCTAATGCTTTTAGTTCAGAAACTTCTAATTTTGCTTCATTAATTGAATCTTTTTTAATCTTTTCAGCTTCAGATTGTGCAGAGCTTAAAATCTTGTCTGCCTCTTCTTTTGTATTTTTGATTGATTTCTCATGTAATTTAACACGTAAAATGAAACCAACAACAATACCCATTATTAAACCCAAAACAATAAAGGCAATCCATATAACAGGACTAAGAGCATTAAATACTACATTAAGCATAATGCCTCCTTTATTAATTTCAAAATTAAGTCTTCAAAAAAAACTCCAAATTTATTATATCAATTTGAAGCGTTTTAGTCAAACCAATTACTAGATTTTTTAAACATTTTTTTTAGTGTTTTATTTATTTTATGAATATTTTTTAGTATAATTCTATTTGAGGTGTTTTTTATGAGCAAAGATACTAATAAAAAAGGGTTCCGCTTAGGCAGAAATCTAGGAACTATGTTAATTGTTATAGGTGCCGTAGCGATTATATTTTTAACAATATTAATGATTGAAAGAGGAAAAGCTTGGTCTGATTTAAAAACTAACGTAACAGCTTATTCTGATACAGATAAAGCGTCCTATGTAAAAGATCAAATAGATTTAGACAATGTAGAAAGAGTTAAATATAAAAATTTTGATTATATGGATATAGATTTCTACTGTAGTTTATATACAGATAATCAAGAAAATTATTATGTAAAGAAAAAATCAAGTGATACATGTGATAATAAAGATAAATTAACATTTAAATTAACATTATCAAAAAATTCAAATACTGGTAAGCCAAGAACTCAAGATGGATATATAGCTTATGCAAATGTTGGTATAGCCCAGGACACAATCGGTGATGAAGCTTATTCAACAACACTAAAAAGCTATACAGATTCAACAATCTTCTCTACATCATCTTCCACTTTTTCTGTTACATCAACTGTTTCATATCCATGTAAAGTTAAATCATGGCCATTCAGTAAAACTATTAAAACTCCAAATGCATATGTTTATCTTAAATATTTAACATACGACGATTCTGGAAACCAAGAAATCAAAGAATTCATTATTGAATATAAATATAGTGAATATATGACTTCTAGTTCTGAAAAAGGAATAATTGAATAATTATGATACCACCGTTTGGTGGTATTTTTTGCATTAAAAAAAGCCTACTAAGTAGGCTAATTTAATTATTCATATAAATTTGTATATTTAGCTGTTTCTGTAACAATGTGTGTATTGATATCTTCATCAAGTAATTCTTCTTCAGTTTCACCGATTGCACATAATAATATACCTGCAGAATAAACTGATTCTTTAGAATTGAAATCTACACCAATTGTCATACGAGATGCAAAATCAACAACAACATTTTCATCGCCCTTATCAGCGTCAAAGAAATTGAAGCCAACAAAACCATTAATTTGATTTGTAAAGCCGATTGCCTTCATCATGATTGTTACGTCATTATCTTTGGCAAATTTAATAAAATAATCTTTTGTTGTCTTAACAAATTCAAAGAATGTAGAAACACCTTCATTGTAAGGCATAAAATAGAATACTGTATCTTCGTTTTCTATTTCTTTGTAATCCTTCTTATTTTCGATAGCTGTATTTACATCTTTAGCTAATGCTTGAACTGCCTCAGGATTAACATTTCTATAAAATGATCTGTTTGATACATATGTATCAACGACAAGCTTAGAATAATAATAATTGTTGTCACCTAAAACATCAAAGCCTTTATCTCTTAAATCTTTAATTAATGTTTCAACTACTGTCTTATCTACTGTAACTTCAAGTACTAATTTAGTAGATTGTGCAAGTGGCTTAACACCAAGATATTCATAAAAATATTTATTAATATCTGAATATTTTCTCATTAAGCCTTTTTTGTTATATTTTTTTGCATTTCTTTCAAATTGAGAAACTGTAATTTCTTGTGCCATAATTAAACCTCTTAATTCTAAATAATAACTATAATAATTATATAAAAAATTTAGCCCTATTTCAACAAAAATGAATAAAAGGGCTTACTTTTTTTCGTCGTAGTCATCTAAAAAGTTATAATATTCGTCTTCTTCTTTATATCCTAGTATTTTATCTAATACTACATTAGATGTAGATATAAAAATATTTTTAGCAACTACAGGATTATAATCTTTTTCTAATTCTTTAATTAATTCTTTAGTTTTAGATCTCATTGATTCGATTTCATCATTGTGAGCTTGTTCAGTGAACTTACAAGCACATCTAATGAATTTCAATTCATTATAATTGACCCAAGCTAAAATATCTTTTTCTCTAATTAGGTACATAGGTCTAATTAATTCCATGCCTGGATGATTTGTCGAATGTAATTTAGGTCTCATTGTCTGGAATGAACCTACATTTAACATATTCATTAGTGTTGTTTCAATGACATCATCAAAATGATGTCCTAACGCTATTTTATTACAACCTAATTTAGAAGCGATGTTATATAGAGCACCTCTTCTCATTCTAGCACATAAGTAACAAGGATTTTTGATTTGCTTATTTGCAATTTCAAATATATCTGTTTCTATAATTTGTGCATCTATATTTAATAATTTTAAATTGTCCTTTATCATATTGAGATGATAATCATTATATCCAGGATTCATTACAATATATTTTACATCAAATTCAAAATCTGAATGTCTTTTTAATTCTTGAAACAATTTAGCAAGTAACATTGAATCCTTTCCACCAGATATACATACGCATACTTTATCATTTGGCTTAAGTAATTCATATTCCTTTAAAGCTTTAATAAATTTAGCCCAAAGCTTACCTCGATATGTTTTGATTATTGATCTTTCTATTAATTGATATTTTTCCATATAATAACCTTAACCAATTATATCTTTTATAACTTCACTTGCGATGACTAATCCAGCAACACTAGGTACAAATGAAATAGACCCAGGTGAATTTCTCTTATGTTCTTCATCAACTATATTAGCTTTAATTGGTTCTTCCTTAGAATAAACGACTTTTAATTTATTTATATGTCTTTTCTTTAATTCATATCTCATTACCCTAGCTAAAGGACAAACGCTAGTTTTAAATACATCAGATACTTCTATATCAAGTGGGTTTAATTTATTGCCCATACCCATACATGAAATAATTTTAATTTTACCCTTATAACATCTTTCAATAATATCTAATTTAGCTGTAATTGTATCGATACAATCAATTACATAATCATATTTAGATAAATCGATATTATTGTTTTCCGGCAAATAAAATTCTTTTATTTTTGTGACATTACATAAAGGATTAATATCCTTTATTCTTTCTTCTATAACATCAACTTTGGCTTTGCCTATAGTCGAATGTAAGGCAATTATTTGTCTATTGATGTTTGTGATATTTACTGTGTCACTATCAACAACTGTAATGTTTCCAACACCTGTTCTAGCTAAAGCTTCTGTACAAAAGCCACCAACTCCACCAACGCCAAATATAATAATTTTGGATTCTTTTAAGATATTTAATTTTTCTTCACCAATTAGTAATGATGTTCTATCAAATTCTTTTTCCATAATTATTCACCAAAAATATTTTACATTAATTATGTATTTTTTAAAAGAATTATTTATTAATAAATAAAATATGCCACTTAAGTTTTATCTCAAGTGGCATTTATTATAATTATTCTTGTATTACATCGTCATCTTTTTTTAAATCTTCTGATTCCGGTTTATCTTCGTTATTGTTTTCTGTTGTTTCTTCTTTTGTCTTTACTTCAGGAGTTTCTTCTTTTGCTTTATATTCTTTAACTTCCGCATCAATTGCTTCATTATAGAATTTAGTTTTGAATGTAGTCTTTTCAATTACCTTATCAAATAGCATCAAGAATTGAGGAAGACATAATAATACAATGATTACAGAAATTGTACATCCTTTAGATAATAAGAATCCTAAATCTGAAATAATCTTAACTCTTGATACTATACCAATAATTAAAGTTGAGATAATTAAGATTGAACCTGATGTAACAATTGTCAACAATGATGATTTTAAAGCAGTACTCATCGCGTTAACCTTGTTCATTGTCTTACGATTAGATGTGTAATTAGATGTAAGCAAGATCGCATAATCTATTGTCGCACCCATTTGGATACACATAACTACAATGTAACATACGAAGAATATTTCACTACCAAATAATGTTGATGAACCCATTGTAATCCAAATTGCACCTTGAATTAAAGCAGTTAATAATAGAGGTACAAAATATGATTTAAATGTAATTGCAATAATTAATAAAATTGCTAAAAATGAAATTAAATTTACAACAATAATATCTCTATTAAATACATCTTTAATCTCTGAATATACAAATGATTCACTTACAACTTTTAAATCATATGAATCAAATTCTTGACCATCATATAATGTATCAGTTATATCATTGATTGCTTCAAATGTATCTTCACCAGATACTGGCATATTCATATTGAAGATAATTCTATAATAATTTTCACTTGAAAGTGATGAATAAGCAACAGTTATTTCTCCTTGCTTTTCAGCTAAAGCAGCATTTAATTTAGCTGCATAAATTGCAAGTAATTTACTAGTATTGCCAGCCTCATCAACTACTACTTGATAATTAGATAAGAATGTAATTAATTCAAATGAATAAATATCTGTTGTTGATTCATGTCCTTCTTCACTTCTTAATACAGATGCGGCAACTAAACCATTTACCATCTCTTCAGTTACGAATGCATATGATGATAATATTTCTTCCTTAGTTAAAACTTTAACTAAAGATGCATATGATTGATAAGTTTGAGAAGCTTCTTCTTCAGTCATGCCTAAACCACTTAAAATTGCTGCAGCAGTTTCAGGATTTGTTTCCTTTAATGCTAAATATTTTTCATAAGTTTCACAATATAATTTCATTGCTGATAATGTTGTTGTATTAACTGAACCATCAGCATTGTATAATTTATCTTTATAACTAGCATATGCTGTATCTAATTCTTGTTGTTTAGATGTTGTATATTTTGTAATTGCATCATTTTCGATGATGAAATTAATTAAATTTTCTGGGCTGATTCTTGCAACGCCATTTTCATCTATTTCAACATGAGCATTATCATATTGAACCATTTGATTATAAACTAAATCAACGATGTCTTTGTTTAAGTTAAATGCAAAAGCAATTTCTTGTGATGTTCTTGGAACATTTACTCCATAAGTTGTTAAGCCTTGACTTGAATTAATAATCTTTTGTCCATCATATTCATAGTTTGCTAAATAATTAATAACTTCTTGTTCTACTTCATAATTATATTTTTCTTTTGGAATCAATATAACTAATGTATTTTGAATTCCGAATTCATCTGTAATCTTTTCACTATCGACATTGACTGTCGCATTCTTGTCTGTTGATGCTTCAAGTACATAACTATAATCAGTTCTAAAATTGAAGATAGCACCAATTAAAATTATTACTAATAACAATACTGGAACTACTATTCTAGTTTTCTTTTGGAATTTAGCAATAGTAAATGCATCTTTACCATTTGCTTCTGCTTTTTTAATTCTTTTTTCTCTTAATTCAACAAATACTTCATCAATAGATTTATGAGTTGTCTTAGTCAACAACTTATCAAATATTAATAATAATGCAGGCATAAATAAGAATACACATAATAAACTAATAATTATACCTTTTGATAATACTAAACCAACATCAAAACCAATTGAAAATGACATAAACATCAACGCAACTAAACCAGCAACTGTAGTTAAGCTTGAAGATGATATAGGTGCAAATGCTTTGGCAATTGCCATAGCCATAGCCTCTTTCTTATCATCTGTTTTAGTCTTCATTTCTTTGTAAGTATGAAGTAATACAATTGCATAGTCCATTGATAAGGCAAGCTGCATAACTGCTGCGATAGATTTTGTGATAAATGACATTGAATTATTGATATAACCAATGTAATTTAACAAAATGTTAGTACCTAAATTAATTAATATTGAACCTACTACTATAAAAGCAAACACAATTGGTTCAACCCATGATGTTGATACGATAGTTAAGATTACTAATACGATAATCGCAACTACTAAAATGATAATAACCATATCCTTATCAAGTGCGTTAGTTAAAAAATCATTTTCAACAGATGCACCTGTAGAATAGCTTTTTACATCATAATGTGTTTCACTAAATTCATCGATTATATCATCGATTCTATCTAGCGTATCATAACTTTCAATCTCATAATTTCCTGTTGTTAAAAAGATTTTATAAATAGCATATGTTGTACCATCACTAGTCTTAAAATAATCAGTATCTGCCTCTGATTCAGCAAATACGATAGATGCTACTCCTTCATCTTTTACAATATCATCCTTTAGTTCAACTGCGTCTTCATATGTTAGTTTTTCGCCACTAATCATATATTGACATTGACCACTTGAGCCAAATTCTTTTTCCATAATTTTTAAAGAAACTGATGATTCAGAATCTTTATCAAGATAATTTGTCATATCATAGTTAATATTGACTCTTGACATCAATATTGCACACACTGTAACCAATATGACAAATATAGTTAATAAAGCATATCTAAATTTAACTATAAAGTTTCCGACTTTTCTCATATATTTCCCTCCACCTCTTAAATTTTACATTTAAATTTTAGTTTCATAAAAAAGAGAAATCAAGCCCCATATGAGAAATTCCCCACAAATGTGAAAAAATGTATAAAAAAGAAAAAAGTCCACATATTGTAGACTTTTGTTTGCTATTTACCGATATGACATAAAGCAATTGTTCCTGGTCCAGCGTGAGAACCAATAATAGGACAAATGCTTGTAATATATATTTCTAAAGTGTCATTAAATTCTAATAAAAGTTTTTTTACATTTAGTGCACTATTTAAATCATCACCATGACATATATATACTACTTTATTATTTGAATCAAATGATTCAATAAAATTATCTACAAGCGCATGTTGGCATCTCTTTATACCAATTTTCTTTCCAAATGCTTCAAGCTTACCTTCAGAATTAACTTTCATTACTGGTTTAATATTAAGTGCATTTGCAATAAATGCTTTAGATGAACTAATGCGTCCACCACGCTTTAAATATTTTAAATCTTCAACATAAAACCAGTGCTTAAGATTTTTAGTTGTCTCTCGCATAGAATTAGCATTTTCTTCTAAAGACATACCGTTTTTCTTGTTTTCTACTGCTTTATGAACTAAAACACCAATACCGCCAGTTGCACCTAAAGAATCAACAATTTCAAATTTAAAATCTTTATGTTTTTCACATAAAGTATTCTTAGCAACTAAAGCTGAATTATAAGTATTAGATAATCCACTTGATAAAGTGAAATATAATATTGATTCTCCTCTTTGAGCATATTCTTCAAAGAATTCTTCATAGACAAATGGTGTAATTTGACTAGTCTTTGTCACTTTATTATTTTTCATTTCATCATAAAAATGTTTAGATTCTTCTTCTGATAATATTTTATCTGATAAGAATTCAACATCATCAATCATATATTTCATAGGAATATAACCTATATTATTGTTAATAGCAAAATCTTTATCTAAGTCACAAGCTAAATCTACAAATATTTTATAATTATTCATATATTTGTTCACCTTCCTATTACTCACTTGAGTATTATATGATATAATATTTATATAATCAATTACCAATATTACTCGTTGTGAGTAATAAAACACATAAAAATAATTAAAGAGTAAAAAGGAAGGTACATAAATATGGATAAAAGAGTAGTTAGAACAAGAGAAAGCATAGTAAATGCTTTATTGAAACTAATGACTGAAAAATCAACAAATAAAATAACTGTAAGTGAAATAACAAATATAGCTCAAATAGAGAGAAAAACATTCTATTTACACTACAGTTGTATAGATGATGTATTTCATGATTTAGAAAATCAAATAGCTAAAGAACTTGAACAAGAAGCTAATAAATATATTGATGAACCATCAAACAAAATGACTGATATTTTCAATAATTTAAATAAAGTTATATTGAATAATTTATCATTCTTTAAAGCTATCATAAAAAATGATACATATTCTTATGTACTTCATTCTTTTGAGCATATTTTATCAAATGTCATTTATAAACTTGCCAGTGAAAAATATGAAGTTAAAAGTAAAAATTTATCTTATTACACAATGTTTTACGCCGCAGGTATAGTTAAATTGTATACAGAGTGGTTAAAGGGACAAACAAAAATAACTCTTGAAGAATTGACTACAATTACAACAAGAGTTTGTTTCTTATCAGTAAATGAATTAGCTAATTATTAGAGCAATTCATTATTGTATTTATTTTTGTTTTTTTCTTCCATTTCTTTAATTACAAGTAAGCCTAAGATTCCGGCACATATTACAAATATAGAACCACTAAATAAACCAAGTGCTATATTTACAATATTGATAGCAATTGAATCTTTAAAAACTGCAATGATTGCAAATACTGTAGATATTACTAAGAATATAGCAAAGAAGATTATTACAACGCCCCATACTCTAAACAATATTTGAATTTCTTTTACTTGATCTTCTATTGGTAAAGTTGGATCATAATCAAAATCACCTTCATAAAGTGAATCTCTTATCCATTCTTCATTACCTGCCAAAATGAATAAAACAAACATAACAACTATAACTATTAAAAAAACTAATATATTTAAAATACCACCAATCAAATACAATGTTCTTTTAGCACTGCTCATGTAATCACCTCACTAACTCAAGGCCTTTTAATGGCCTTTTTCTATCGCTTTATATAATTTAATTATAATATATTTTCGCAGAATTATAAACAAAAAAAGATTCTGTTTTGAAAACAGAATCTAAAGATAAAACTATTTATATTTTTTGGCAATTTCTTTTGCATTTGCAATTTCTTTGTTGTTAGGTTTTCCTCTAGCATAAATAAATTCATCAACATAAGGAATTTCTTTTTCTTTTAAACCCTTCTTTATTAATGCAATTGCATGCTTAGAAAGCCAAGATGTAGAAAATACTACAACTTTTTTAATTTTTGTTTTATCTAATTGTTCAATATATGCCTTTAATTTTTTATCAATACCGTAAGCATATAAAGCACCACCTAAAAAAAGTGTTTCTACTTCCTCCTCAATTTTAGCATCAATTCCTAAAGCTTCAACTTGTAATTCTTCGGCAATAGCTTCTGCTAAAATCTTTGTATTACCACCACGTGAATAATATCTAACTGCGTTCATTATTATTTCCCCTTTACTTTTATATTAATTTGTTAAATGCCTATAAAATAGGCTTAAAAACAATTAATAACTTATTAAAACTATAATGTAAATGTTTCATCAGCTGCTGTAAATGATGAGAATGTTACAGTTGCATTATCAAGTTCAAATAATACCATATTACCATCATCTTCATTATACATTGCTCTTAAAGAAGGCATCTTTTCTAGCATCTTTACTCTAAGTGCACGATCATCTGCTTCTTTTAATACGCAAGCAATTCTAATCCATTCACTACCCTTACATGCACAAATTTCTACTTTTGGATTAGCATATATTTGTTTAGCTACTGGTTTTGACTTACCAGTTTGAATATATAATTTTTTGCCGTCACAAAGTATTGTACCAAAAGCTCTAACTCTAGGTTGATTGTTTTCAACTGTCGCTAAAAAGTAACAACCAGTTTCATCTAAAAATTTATAAGTTTTCTCTAAATTAGTCATTATTTATTCCTCCTATTTTTGACTTTTTTGATACTATTAATTTTTATCAATTAGTTTGCCCAATCCCCATCTAATAATTTATATAACAATCTACGATAGGTTTCGAATTCTTCATCAGTTAACCAATGTTCCTCATATAATGTCTTAGGAACATTAACTGCTTTATTTTTTAATTTCCTACCTTTTTCTGTAATACTGATAATAAGATGTCGCTTATCTTTTTCATTCTTTTTCTTTTCTATTAAGCCTTTTTTCTCCATAAGACGAAGTGTGTCTGTTAAAGTATTTGGCTTTAAATATAAAGCTTCCCCTATCTCTTTTTCGTTTACCACTTCTTTTTCCCACATTACCATCATAATTATATATTGGGTATATGTAAGATCTAATTCTTTAAGTAGTGGCTGATAGCGTCTTAATATCTTATTAAATACAGCATATGTTGGAAAACAAACTTGATTTTCTAGTAATAAACTATCTTTTGTATCTTTCATACTTATATTATATCGGTACCGATATATTTTGTCAATGAACTTTTTAAAAAAAGTAAAAGCCTTGACTAAATCAAGGCTATTTCTATAATGATTGAATTGTATAAAGATATTTTCCGTTATCAAGCTTTGTAATTCTTATATTCTTTTTTTCATAAGAACCACCACTTCTAACGCTAAATATATCATGTATATATTTATCATCAATTCTTTCTTTTAAAGTTTTAAGATCAAAGAATTTTAAATATCTTTCTTTATCACTTGGGTGTACTTCGTTTTCTGCAAATTCTATGATACCCTTTCTTAAAGAAACCGTACCATATACTTTCGCAAAGCCTGCAGTTGAATATATTTGTACAGCACTATCTTTATCTGGTGTTATTTCAGTTACTGTATCATATGTCATATAAAGTGATTGACTATATTTTAAAACAAGGTAATCACTTCTTTTAGAACTTAGTGTATAAAATGATGAAGCTATTAAATATTTATCATTAACAGATGAAATTAATTCAGTAAAATGTGAAAATACAACATTATTAATCATATTATCTACTCTTTGTATTCCATCGCGATTAATCGTATTTTTTATTTGACTAATATACCTTTGGCGATATTCAAAGGATTCATTATTGACATCATCAACAAGCTTATCAATTGAATTATAACCTATTATCTTTAATTCTCTTGCGTATGTGTCATTATAATATAGATATTTAATTGTGCCTTTTTCATATTCTACAAACGAAAGTGGTGCTAATTCAGTTGTTATATCATTATTTATTAAATTATTATTAAATGATAATAGTGGGTCTGCAGTTAAAAAATTTACCTTTCCAACTTCATTCCAATATCTATATTCATCTTTTGTCTCTATTTTTCTTTTTGCTAAATATTCTAAAAAATCTTTTGAAGGCATTGGTTTTGCATAATAATAACCTTGTATAATTTCACAACCAATATTTTTCAAAAAAGAAACTTGTTCTTCAGTTTCAACTCCTTCAGCAAGTGTACGTATACCAAGCTTTTTAGACATATTAATTACTGATGTAATAATCTTTTTAGAATTAATATTAAACTCATCTATTAAGCCCATATCCATCTTTAAGACATTAAAACTATAATCCCTTAATACATTTAAAGATGAATATCCTGAACCAAAATCATCTATCCATATTTCAAATCCTGCATCACGGAATCTTTTAAATATATTCCTAATATCAATAGTGTCATAAAGCATAGTAGTTTCAGTTATTTCTAGATGAATTATATTAGAAGGCACATTATATTTTTCAATTATCTTAGTAATTGAATCAAACATATCTATTTCTTCAAAATCTATACCTGAAATATTTATAGAAAATTTAATATCCTTATATTGGCATTTATTATAAAATTTACATACTTCTTCTAAAATAGCTAAATCTAATTTATAAATTATTCTATTTTCTTCTAATTTTGGAATAAAATCAGAAGGAAATATCATTTTATTATCATCATCAATCCATCTAGCTAAAGCTTCAACACCACAAATTGACTCTGGAATTGTACGTGTCAATGGTTGAAAATATGGTTGAATATTCCCTTTATCAAGTGCATCATTAAATCTTTCTACAAAATCCATAACTAGCATCCCTTTCATAAAAAATTGCTTTATTAAATTTCTATCATAGGTTGTTTATAATTTTATTATATCACACATTTATAATTTTTGAAGAGTTTCAACTATTTATGTATAATAACCTGGTTTGGTTTAAAAAACTCCCAAAGCAAAACAAAAAAGGACTGATATTTTTTTATCAATCCTATTTTTTAAACTAATCGACTATTAATAATTTATATGGTTCGATTTTTTTGATTCTTCTTGACATTAAATATATTGTAAGTGCAGATATAATTATTAAGAATATTCCACAAATAATAATTAAATCTATAGGCATTAATAAAGTACACTTCATAATACCAAAGCTATTCATAGCTAAAGTAAACATTGGATTCATTAAGAAATAATTAATAATACATCCTACTACTGTACCTATGACAATTAAAGGTAAGAATGCCATAATGTTTTGTAAAACTAATTGTCTTGATGTAAAGCCTATTGCCTTTAAAATACCATATTCAAATCTTCTCTTGTAAATTAGTGATCTTAGCAAGATATAAAGTACAAGTCCAATATTTGATATAGAAATAATTATAGTAATTAATACTAATAGTCTAGATAATGTTTTAAATGTGCCAAGTGCAGATGTTGCAATTTCGTCAAATGATATCATTTGTGTTATTTTTCCATCATATAATTCTTTATATTCAGCAATTATATCATCAATATTATCATCATCTTTTACTTCAAAATAAATAGTTTGTACTTTTTCTCTACATTCTGGATAAATATGTTCAAGTCCATCAAATGAAAGTACTGCTTCTCTACCCATATTATTTGTTGATTGAACTAAGCCTGTTATCTTAAATTTATATGTGTCGTAAAAAGATAATTCAATTTCATCACCAATAGAGTATCCATTACTTTTAGCATATTTTCCTGAAATTGCAATTTCGTTGTCATATTTTGGAAGTCTTCCCTTATATGCATAATCTGTATTACGATAATTATCCATATTATCATATGCACTAATATAAAGTGTTATATAGTCTTTATCTTCTGCGTTAACACCAGAAACTAATCTTATTTTTTCAACTCTGTCATCTTCTTGTAACTTTGCATAAACTTCATCTCTTGATTCTTTATTGACGCCAACGAATACGTCACAATATTCATTTACCATTAAAGAGAAATTTGGATTTCTATCAAAATTTTCATAAAATGTTACAGCTGTTACTAGCAAACTAGTTAAAAATATTATTACTACTATATTAATAATATTTTGTTTTAAAGTGTGGAATGTATTTTTAATTGCTATAGAAAAATTAAGTCCACCCTTTGATTTTTCAAGTGGCATGTGATTCTTTTTAAATAAATGACTACCACTACTATCTCTTAAAGCATTAACTGCTTCAATTTTTTTAACCTTAAGTAAAGATAAAATAATTATTAAATAAATGAATAATGGTATAACAATTATTGGCATAATTGTAGATACAAAATTAAATGATACTGTATAAGGAATACCTGATTGAGCAATTAATACTCCAGAAACAAGAGAAATAAAGCCGTATCCAGCAAATATACCTAATATAATACCCAAAATCATAATAATTGAAAATTGGATTATTATAGCAAGCTTAATATCATTTGATGTATAACCTATAGCCTTAAGGATACCTATTGTTTTTATATTCTCTTTTAAATAATTAGATATATTATTAAATATTGCAAGTAATGTTATTGCAATAACTACTATTACAACTACTAATAACAATACAAAGAATATATCACCCATAAATGCTCTTTCATTTATTATTAAATCCTTAAAACCACTATATAAACTGATACTATAATTAGTTCTCATATCACTTACATATCTAGCTAGTTTTGCTTCAATTCCGTTAGTGTCACTAAAATTTAGGTACATAACAAATGTGCGTGTGTTTGTTGCAGAATTTTCCATTTCTTCATAGATTTTATCTTGAACCACGAATTCTATAGTACCCATATTCGTGCATCCACCATAAGTGGAATTTATAAAACCTTTAACCTTATATGTACGGATAATACCATTGTATTCAAGCTCATAATCACTACCAAGCTTAACCTTACCTGCTGTATTAAATTGATATGGTACATAAATATAATTATCTTTAATAGATTTATCTTCTTTTACTATTTCTATTTTAGATATATCTCTATTTAAAGCATTTTCTTTATTTACTATAGTAGTGCTACCATTTTCACCACCATCATATTCATATTTAAAATCAATTAATAAGATATCTTGGTAATAATAATCAGTAACTCCTTCAGGTAAATAATTTTTCATTTCATCTTCTGAATGATATTCAAATTCACCCATTATAACTGCATCACTAGTATTTAATTTCTTTGCATTTTTTGCAGTATTTCCTCTAAAATCTGTTTGTAAAAGACAAAGTGCTGTAATAAACATTGAACAAATAAATATCAAAAGTGTAAGACAGATAGATAAACCTTTAAACTTTCTTAAATTAGATTTTGCAATTAATAAACTTTTCATAATTACCATCCCATCTCAATTAAGAAATTATTAATTGTATCTTTTCTACTGTCATCTTTCGTATCATATTTACTTAAATTAAGTTCACCTGATATTTCACCATCTTTAATATAAATAATTCTATTTCCTCTTAATGCTGAATTTATATCATGTGTAACCATTACAATTGATTGACCCATTTCATTAAATTGTGTCAATGTGTCAAGTACGTCACTACCAGTCTTTGAATTTAAAGCACCAGTAGGTTCATCCGCAAATACTAGTGTTGGGTTTGATATAAGTGCACGGGCAATACCTACACGAGCACATTCACCACCAGATAATTGTGTTGGAAATTTATTTCTTAATTCTTGACTTATATCTACTTTATCAAGTAATTCATTAGCTTTATTTACTATCTTTTTCTTATCCTTTTCTTTTAATAAGCCTTGAACTAATACATTGTCCATAACACTCATAGAATTAATTAAATAAACTGATTGAAAAATAAAACCACAATTATCTCTTCTAAATAAGGCAAGCTTATTTTGATCTAAGGTAGTAATATCTAAATCATTAAAATAAATTTTACCAAGTGATGGACTATCCATACCAGATAGTGCATATAAAAGTGTTGATTTACCTGCACCAGATGGTCCCATTATGATTGTGAAATCTCCCTTATATATTTCTAAATCAATATTTTTTAATACATGCTGCAAAACTCCATTAGTAGAAAATGATTTGCATAATTTGTCTGTTTTAATTAATACATTATTTTCCATATAACCCTATCTCCTTTATACAGCTATATTTTATTATTTTAAATATTAATAATCTTTATTAAATTCTTAAATAATTCTTAAAAATAAATTCACTCTAAATCCTGGCTTATCGTTTACTATTTCGATATCGCCATTCATTTCTTCTATAAATTTCTTTGTAATATATAAGCCTAAACCTGCACCATCTTTATTAATTACATTAGAACCTCTTGTGTATTTTTCAAATAAAAGAGGGATATCCTTATCTAAAATAGTATCTCCATAATCTTTTATTGAGATTAATAAATTATCATTTACTATTTTAGATTCAATTTCTATTTTAGTATTTGCATATTTATAAGAATTCATAATGATATTGTCAAATACCTGTTGAAGTCGAAGTCTATCAAAATAAACATTACATTCAGGAATTCTAAATGTATTAGTCTTATTTAAATAATCAGAATTAATAATTAATTCTTTTATTACATAGCTTGGCATTTCACTTGGATTAACACTTAATTTATCTAATTCTTCTATTGTTACTGTAAATAAGTTATTAATAAGTGTATTTATTTGATCTGCCTTTTGATTTATAGATATAAATTTGTTTTGTACATTATCTTCACTTATTTCGGCACCAAGTTCAGATAAGGCTTTTATAGAAGCTACCGGTGTTTTAATATCATGAGAAAGTCTTGCGACTAATTCTCTTTTTGATTTTTCAGCTTCCATTTCGGCAAGTTTTGCCTTTTTAAGCTCATAACGCATTATGTCAAAACTTTCGGTGAAAACACCGAAATTTCTACCCTTATCCATGTTTAATGGAATATCTAAATTACCAGTAGATATTCTTTCAGCAAATTCTCTCATCTTCTTAAATGGTTTAAATACTGAATAATATAAATATATGAAATAAATAACTAAACAAATAAGCTGAATAATAGTAATAGTTGTAATCATAACAATACAATTGTTTTGATATTTATCTAAAGTATTATTATCTGTATTTTTAACAATGATTTTACCTACTACATTACCATCTATTTCTATATCAATTATAGTATCGCCATTTTTATAAGCTTTATTTAAGGTATCTGATAAATTATTTCCATATGAATATATTACATTTTCATCATTATCTATTATTACATATTCACA